>NZ_PGVC01000097.1:0-4340 GCF_002860225.1 Bacillus sp. V33-4 | reverse complement strand
TTCATTTCCTTTAGAAGTTGGCTTATATACATCGTCTCCAACTTTCCAACCTTTAGAAGCTTTTACCGTACCCTTAGGAACATCTAAAAATGTACTTTATGAAAAGGTGGCAGTTTATTCAACCACCACCCAATTTATTTAGCTTACCTTCGTTTCAGGCATTTCAGGCAGGATATAAGCCGTTTTATTTTTCATCATACCATAGATTATTCTGACTAATCTTCTCATAATATAAAGCAGGGCTTGTGACTTGGATTTTCCTTCTTTCAATTTCTGATTATAGTAAGTGTAAAAGACATGGTTACGAGGGATTTTACTCCCTTTACATACTTGAACTTGTTGGACAGCTAAGTTGTAAAACACATCATATAGCTTTCTGTTGCCTTGCTTGGTTTTCTTCATCGTTTCCTTACCGCCCGAACCCATTCTGATTGAGGCTATTCCTGCATACCTTGCAAGTTTATCAGAGTTAGCGAACCGATGAATGTCTCCAATTTCTGCAATTAAAGCGGATGAAGTTACCTATCAATCCCTGGCATAGTCTCAAGCTGCATACCTAATGTCTGAACAATCACCTTTAACTCTTTATCCACCTTTTTGATTTCCTGTTTCTTAAAGCGGATATCTCTCACTATGCTTTGAATAATAAAATCTCTAGATGTCTGATATTCTCGTATTACTTCTCCATCAGCTTGAACAAGGGATAATATTTGTTCTGCTTTTCTAGTCGAACAAGAATTACCACTGGGTTCTAATAGAAATGCTCTCATCCCTCTACGGTTTCCCACCCAAATGAGATGGAGAAGGATAGCTTTCCCAAAACGCTAATGCTGTTTTTCCATCAACTTCTGAAAAGAACTCCTTGTAGCTTGGATAATGATAGTTTAATTGCATATGCAGTTGGTTTTTTAAAGCGGTTTGTGTTTTCACTAAAGCGTTTCTTCTACCAACAAGTTGTGCAATTATCCAATGAATATCCGATGGTGTAGCTTCAGGCAAATACGGTAGGTCACGTATTAAAACCCTTGCCACACATTGAGCGTCCCAACTATCGTTCTTTTCAGTCATGGCATAACTGTTTCGTTCTGCATTGGATAAAGAGGAATTAACGAATTTTACAATGTAGCCTCGTTCTATCAGATATAAAGCTAAATCTCTTCCATAGCCGCCCACATCTTCTAATCCAAATACAGGGGTCAAACCTTCTGATAGATAACTATTCACATATTCTGATAAACTTGGAAATATGGATGGCTTATTTTGAAAAGTCATTTCCCCTAGCTTTTCATGCCAACAATCCAATATCACCGCTGTATGTTGAAACTTGTGTAAATCTAGCCCTATATAAATATACTTATCTCTTCTCATCAGAAAAACTCACCCCTATATTAGATTGAACGGCTAAAGCAAGACAGAGAATGTCGGCAACCTTAGGTCGAGCGTTAGTCTCATAGAGACTCGCAAGGGTACGAAAGCTTATCCATTCTCTATCTGTTAACCGTTATAATATGGCTTGATGTTTGCCATTTGCTGTTATGTCTCCGTAGTGGTATAAACCACTATAAAACGCTTTTCTATCTAAAATCCGTTTGACTTGGACTTTCGTAAACAACTTTCCTTGTTTTGTTCGATGTCCTTCCTCATTCAGTCGTTCTGCTAGTTGTGTTAAAGACCATGAAGGATACTGTTCCTTAAGGTCAAACACTCTTTGTACGGTCTGTGCCTGTCTATCGTCTATGACAAGGCTTTTCTGACCTTTCTTCACTTTGTATCCTAATGCAACATTTCCTCCTGCATAGCCGCCCTGTTGGGCTTTCTTGTTTCGTCCTCTCCCTAGCTTTAATGCGATTTCAAATCGTTGATATTGGTCTAATAACTCCATTAAACCATTGATTAAAAAGTCACTAGGGTCTTTCTTGTGAATACTGTATTGCGGCTGTTTGTTCAATACTCCGAATGTCCACTCCAAACTTTTTCAATTCCCGATGAACCAACACTTTCACGATGTCTGACCGCCATAAACGGCTTTTATTCAGCGTGACAACATAATCCACCTCATGGTGGGAGAGATACTCCAACATCTCCTGAAAGCCTATTCTATCCACTTCTAACGCTTCTTCGTCTACTTTAGCCCCACTGATACCCTCGTCCTTAAACAAGCGTAAAAGCGTGTATCCTTGAGCTTCACAATATGCCTTGATTTCATCTTCTTGGTAAGCAAGGCTGTATCCATCCTTTGCTTGTCCTTGTGTGGATACTCGAATATATCCGATAACATTCATGGTATTTTCCCCCTCCGTTACGCAAATTCAGATTAACGTAACGCTTAGACGCTATATTTAATATAAATTCATTGTATGCGGCTTTAGCGATACAATAAACCCCTTTACCGATACAAATTTATTGTGTATTGTAAAAGTAACATGAAGAAGAGGAAGGGAAATACCATGCCAATATCCATCAAACTAAAGGAAATCCTTAAAGAACGTGACCTTTCACAACGTGAATTAGCACGAATGGCAGGGCTGCGGCCTAATACGATAAGCCATCTTTGTTCAGACAACGTAGACAGGGTTTATCTTTCGACACTAGAAACGGTATGCAAAGTGTTAGACATTGACATTCAGGAGTTAATTGAGGTGGAGTAACCTCTCGCCATAGTAATCGTTCTATGTACGTAAAAGTTGCGATAATGTTTTAAAAGGCAGAGAGAAAGCAAAGGTAAGGTTTTGGAGGATGAAAACGGTGGTGTCTGATAATTTTACGACAATTTGCAGGAAATGAAATACATCAAATAGGGCATAAGTTTTATAGTGATTGTACGTACTCTATAATTTTGGAAAACTTTATGCAGGAATTATAACCGTTTTCTCTAATCTTTGGATAAAAAGTTGTTAATTCGGCACTCTGTCACTAATAAAACAACCCTCAAAAGAGTGAAGTATAACTTCTCTTCTGAGGGTTAATCCAATGATATTTTACTTTAATCCTATTTTTACTTCACCGTCATGAAATATTTCAATAACATATCCTGAATATGGTGAAAATATCCAAGTATCAAAACTTACAGCAGTAACATCATCTATTACTTCTAATACTTTATCTAAATCAGATTGGATTATAGGTAATGTCCCTTCATCCCAAATTACATATATAACATTGCTGTATTCATCAATGTTTTGGTTTAAAAAGGAGATTATCTCATCAACTGTACTCACATCAGCATGATAAGTTACATTCTCCCATTCAATACGCCCCCACTCTGTAAATGGAAAAGAACTCTCAAAATCTCTAATTACTTTCTCTCTATCAGTTTCAGATAAGATGTGGACATTCTCACCTAAGGCTTCAATACACTCATCAAGTAAACTCATTCAAATTCCCCTTATCTATCCAAATGTTTTAATAAAGATTTAAAGGTATTTTCGTTACCCTCAAATGGAATAACTATTTTTCGGGCATTAGCCCCTTTACCATTACGAAAATCTTCAATATTTATATGAGTCCCCTTATTAGGGTCATAATCTAATCTCCATCTTACTTTTCCATCAGCTGACTGTCTACCAACTACTTTTCCATATCCAGCACTTGACTTAAGAGTTCCTGTATATGGTTTTGAATTTGGTCCTAAATCTCCAACTAGGTCTAGTGCTTTATTTCTAGCTTGTTCATATGTCTTGACTTTATCTAATACTTGTTCCCCTTTACTTATACCCTTACTTGCCTTCGCTAAATCGACAACTTTACCCGGTTTATATAATAACCCAGCAGCGGCTAGAAATACATCCTCTTTAGAGGCACTACGGTAATTCAATAAAGTGTGAATATCTTCCATAAACCAGTAATTGACAGTACTTGCAGTTACATGTCCCCAACTAAGGTCAGGCTGATTAATTCCCCCTAGTACTTTTCTTTTACTATCAAAATGCATGTTATATCCATCATATACTGAGTATTTATGTTTAGTAGGTTTGTACATATTGGAAGGAATATTTCCTGCTCTGTTATTAAATTCAGCTATGGCCATGGCAAGCAGTTCTTCCTTGGTTGGTCCGGGATCTACTGGTTCCTCAACTGGATCTTCAGACCCACCCGATGATCCTCCTCCACCGGATCCTCCGCTTCCGCCTGTTCCTCCTCCAGATCCACCGGATCCTCCAGAACCTGGTTTTGGTGCTGGCGGAGGTGGTGTGCTTCCGCCATTCCCTCCGCCCGTTGGTGGTTTCGGTTTCGGGATGCAATACGTATCGTCTGAATCACTCGTCGTTTCACAGTGACCTGATGGATCCGTAAAGTTGACCGGATTGTTATGGACATAGCTGTACCGGTTAAGGGTCAAC
>NZ_PGVC01000096.1:0-3400 GCF_002860225.1 Bacillus sp. V33-4 | reverse complement strand
CTTATAAACCCTCTGATATCAATGTATTTGCTTGATTTATATATTTAATTTTTGACAATACGAAGTTGAAATAAGGGGGGATAATATGACGGACTTAAACAAATTTTCTCTACCAAGTAACTTCCCATTAGATTTATTTGAAAAGGGACATTCTCTTGAACAAATGGGTGTCAATGAGATAGCTTGGAAAGTAAATGATGTAAAGGCTGTAATAGAGTGTTTAATAGAAAAGGGATTTGCTATTTTAGGTGGAGATGTTTATTCTTTAGAAAAAGGGGAATTTGTCCCTACTTATGATAGTTGGTTTCTTAATAAAGATGAACAAATTCCATGGGATAATTTTACTTTAAAGAGTAAAGAAAAAGCATTTGAATATATTGATAACTATGAAAAAAATGAACATGAATATTTCTATGTACTAGTATATTCAAGAAAGTGAATTTTTGCCCTCTCGAGTCAATTGACTTGAGGGGGTTTTTTAAGATAGTAGATAGGGAGTGCCGACTAAATAGCTTCTTATACAGAGAATAAGGGTAATCGTTGTGTTCGCTATATTATGTTTTGCCAAATAATATAGTACGTACATTAACTTTAAAATGTATGTCCCTTTTTAATGTGTTCTATCTCATGAAATTAATTATAAATCATCAGATACCATCATTTTTAATCTTTAAAACCTTACCTTCGTTTTCTCCCTTCCTTTTAAATTTTTTCGCAACTTTGACGTACATATAACGATAACTACAGCAAGAGGCTACTCCACCTCGATTAACTCCTGAATGTCGATGTCTAACACTTTGCATACTGTTTCTAATGTTGATAGATATACTCTGTCCACGTTGTCTGAACAAAGATGACTTATTGTATTTGGTCGCAGCCCTGTCATACGTGCCAATTCACGCTGTGAGAGGTCACGTTCTTTAAGGATTTCCTTTAGTTTTATTGAAATAGGCATGGTACTTCCCTTCCTCTTATTCATGTTACCTTTTACGATACATCAGAAATTTGTATCGGTAAAGGGGTTGAATGTATCGCCAAAGCCGCATACAATGAATTTATATTATATATAGCGGCTAAGCGTTACGTTAATCTCAATTAGCGTAACGGAGGGGGAAAATACCATGAAAGTTATCGGATATATTCGAGTTTCTACACAAGGTCAAGCAAGAGATGGATATAGCCTTGCTTACCAAGAGGATGAAATCAAAGCGTTTTGTCAGGCGCAAGGATACACGCTTTTACGCTTGTTTAAGGACGAGGGTATCAGTGGGGCTAAAGTAGATGAAGAAGCGTTAGAGGTGGATAGAATAGGCTTTCAGGAGATGTTGGAGTATCTCTCCCACCATGAGGTGGATTATGTTGTGACGTTGAATACAAGCCGTTTATGGCGGTCAGACATTGTGAAAGTGTTAGTTCATCGAGAATTGAAAAAGGTTGGTGTGGACATTTGGAGTATTGAACAACCGCAATACAGTATACACAAGAAAGACTCTAGCGACTTTTTAATCATGGCTTAATGGAGTTATTAGACCAATATCAACGATTAGAAATCTCTTTAAAGCTAGGGAGAGGGCGAAACAAGAAAGCCCAACAGGGTGGCTATGCAGGAGGAAATGTCGCATTAGGCTACAAAGTGAAAAAAGGTCAGAAAAGTCTTGTCATAGATAACAGACAAGCACAGACCGTACAAAGAGTGTTTGACTTGAAGGAACAGTATCCTTCATGGTCTTTAACTAAGATAGCAGAACAATTGAATGAAGAAGGACATCGAACGAAACAAGGGAAGATGTTTACGAAAGTCCAAGTCAAAAGGATTTTGGATAGGAAGGCATTTTATAGTGGCTTTTACCACTATGGAGAAATAACGTCCAATGGCAAACATCAAGCCATTTTATAACGGTTAACAGATAGAGAATGGATAGGCTTTCGTACCCTTGCGAGTCTTTATGAGACTAACGCTCGACCTAAGGTTGCCGACATTCTCTGTCTTGTTTTTACCGTTAAAATCTAAAATAGGGGTGAGGTTTTCTGATGAAACGAGATAAACATATTTATATAGGATTAGATTTACACAAGTTCCAACATACAGCGGTGATATTAGATTGTTGGCATGAAAAGCTAGGGGAAATGACCTTCTTAAATAAACCATCCACTTTTCCTAGTTTACTAGAATATGTGAATAGTTATCTATCAGAAGGCTTGACCCCTGTATTTGGATTAGAAGATGTGGGCGGTTACGGAAGGGATTTAGCGTTGTATTTGATTGAACAAGGCTATATTGTTAAGTTTGTCAATTCCTCTTTATCGAATGCTGAACGAAACAGCTATGCTATGACTGAAAAGAACGATAGTTGGGACGCTCAATGTGTGGCAAATGTTTTAATTCGACAGCTACCTTATTTACCTGACGCAACGCCATCCGATATTCATTGGATAATTTCTCAACTTGTTGGGAGAAGAAACGCTTTAGTGAAAGCACAAACCGCTTTAAAAAACCAACTGCATATGCAATTAAACTATCATTATCCAAGCTACAAGGAGTTCTTTTCAGAAGTTGATGGAAAAACAGCATTAGCGTTTTGGGAAAGCTATCCTTCTCCATCTCATTTGGAGGGGGAAACGATAGCGGAATTAAGGGAGTTCTTATTAAAAGCGAGTAACAATGCTTGTTCGACTAGAAAAGCAGAGCAGATATTATCACTCGTTCAAGCTGATGGCGAGATAAAGAGAGAGTACCAAACATCAAGAGACTTTATCATCCAAAGCATGGTCAGAGATATTCGATTTAAAAAGCAGGAAATCAAGAAGGTGGATAAAGAGTTAAAGGTAACAATACAAAGCTAGATATGAGACTTGAAACTATGCCAGGGATTGATACGGTTACTTCATCCGCTTTAATTGCAGAAATCGGTGACATTCATCGGTTCGCAACTTCTGATAAACTCGCAAGATATGCAGGAATAGCACCCATTAGAATGGGGTCGGGCGGTAAGGAAACGATGAAGAAAACGAAACAAGGAAATCGAAAGCTATATGATATCTTTTACAACTTAGCTGTCCAACAAGTCCAAGTAAGTAAGGGGAGTAAAATTCCACGTAATCCTGTGTTTTACGCTTACTATAATCGTAAGCTAAGTGAAGGGAAATCAAAGTCACAAGCCCTTCTCTGCATTATGAGAAGATTAGTCAGAATAATCTATGGTATGATGAAAAATAAAACGGCTTATATCCTGCCTGAAATGCCTGAAACGAAGGTAAGCTAAATAAATTGGGTGGTGGTTGAATAAACTGCCACCTTTTCATAAAGTACATTTTAGATGTTCCTAAGGGTACGGTTAAAGCTTCTAAAGGTTGGAAAGTTGGAGACGATGTATATAAGCCAACTTCTAAAGGAAATGAA
>NZ_PGVC01000095.1:0-1381 GCF_002860225.1 Bacillus sp. V33-4 | reverse complement strand
TTAGTGAGGGTTTCTGCCTTTTTTGATTTATAATGAAGGTATCTATTTTAAGTGGGTGGTTTCGGTGATACAAAAGCAACAATCGATGATGTTCAGTCCCTATATGGAGCTCTATAATCTAATCGTCCCTGAGGACAACATGTTACGCAGGATCAATGACCTGGTCGACTTTTCTTTTGTTTACAATGAACTTCAGGATAAATATTGCCTTGATAATGGCCGGAATGCCATCGATCCCATCCGTATGTTCAAATATTTATTGTTGAAAACCATCTATGATATTTCCGATGTCGATGTGGTTGAACGTTCGAAATATGACATGTCCTTCAAGTATTTCCTGGGCATGGCCCCTGAGGATTCCGTCATCGATCCGAGTTCCCTGACCAAGTTTCGGAAGCTCAGGCTCAAGGACGTCAACCTTCTGGACATGCTTATCAATAAGACGGTTGAGATTGCGATTGAAAAAGAGATCATCACGAGCAAATCCATCATTTGCGACGCCACCCATTCAAAAGCTCGCTATAACCAGATGACACCAAAGGAAGTTCTGATGGAGCGTTCCAAAAAGCTGAGGAAGGCCATTTATAAGGTGGATGAATCCATGAAGGAGAAGTTTCCTGCCAAGACGAAGACAGATGTGTTGGAAGACGAAATCGCCTACTCCCAGGAACTTATTGAGATCATTGAAAAGGAAGAAACCCTTATCCAGTATCCGAAGGTAAAGGAACAGTTGAATCTATTGAAAGAGACAGTGGCAGATGATATTGAGCAGCTTCAGTGTTCGAAGGACCATGATGCCAAGGTTGGGCACAAGACAGCTGACTCGTCCTTCTTTGGATACAAGACACATATGGCAATGAGCGAGGAACGGATCATTACTGCCGCGGTCATTACGACAGGAGAGAAAAATGACGGGAAACAATTACAGACACTGATCGAAAAAAGCATGGAAGCAGGAATGGAAATTGAAACAGTCATCGGGGACACTGCCTATTCAGAAAAGGATAATATTCAATACAGTAAAAAGAACAAGATCAAACTGGTTGCCAAATTAAATCCTACCGTTACACAAGGCTGCCGTAAAAAGGAAGACGAATTTGAGTTCAATAAGGATGCAGGCATGTATGTCTGTAAAGCAGGACATATGGCAATCCGAAAAACCCGAGGTGGCAAAAAAAATGTAGCAGCGAATCAGGTAGATACATATTTTTTCGATATTGAGAAATGTAAGCGATGCCCCTTCAAGGACGGGTGCTATAAAGAAGGCGCGAAAACTAAAAGTTACTCAGTTTCAATCAAGTCAGATGAACACTCGGAACAGGCGAAATTTCAGGAAAGCGAGTACTTCAAGGAGAAATCAAAAGAGCGCTACAAGATAGAG
>NZ_PGVC01000094.1:0-1609 GCF_002860225.1 Bacillus sp. V33-4 | reverse complement strand
TGAATAGCTGTTGCCATTATAACGAGGGATACCTCCAGCTAACCCGTTATAATTTGCTCTAGCCATGGCAATCAATTCTGCCAGGGTTGGCGCTGGTGGTGGTGGCGGTGCTGTAACTGGTCCTCCCCCTCCTGATCCTCCGCTTCCGCCTGTGCCTCCTCCAGTTCCACCTGACCCCCCAGAACCTGGTTTTGGTTTAGGTGCTGGTGGCGATGGTGTGCTTCCGCCATTCCCTCCGCCCGTTGGTGGTTTCGGTTTCGGGATGCAATACGTATCGTCTGAATCACTCGTCGTTTCACAATGTCCTGATGGATCCGTAAAGTTGACCGGATTGTTATGGACATAGCTGTACCGGTTCAAAGTCAACGGCTGGTTCGACCATCCTGCAAATGTGTCCATCGTGGTGAAGCGGCCTTCATTCGGGCTGTACCATCTTGAGCCGAAATCGATCATCCTGCTTTCGCATCATACGATTTTCCGGTGAACCCGACGGCGTTGTATGGGGCCGCCATATGGCTGAACAGGTTGCCGAACGCATCATAGCTGTACGACGCCCGTTTTTCTCCGCTGCGGTCGGTCACATCCAGGATGTTGCCGAGGGCGTCTTCATGGTAATACAACAGTCCGCCTTTGGACTGGACATTGCCTTCATACCCTTCCTGCTTCCGGCCGTGATACCCGAACATCTTCCGGGCAATGGTGTGGTCTGATCCCTGGTAATACTGGGCGAGCGGCTGTCCGTGTTCCCCGTATTCTTTCAACACATTGAGTCCGTCATACAGGTATTGGGTCGTTTCTTCGTAAAACGGTTTGCCCTTCCACTTTTTCAGGCTGTTTTTCTCTCCATCGTACCACTTGCCCCAATCGTCCCATTCATCCCAATCTTTCCAATCATCCCAGTCTTCCCGGTTGCTCCAGCCCCAGCCGTTTCCTTTCCTGGACAGGTGGTAATAGCCCTGGGTCCTGGAGGATTTTCTTCTGAGCGCGTCATACTCATACTCCACTTGCGAGCCGTCCGGGTAGTACACGCCTTTCAAGCGGTTGTCGGTCGCGTAGTCGTACTTGATCGTGCCTTCCCTTGTTTCCTTTTCAACGAGGTTGCCGTTGGCATCATAGTAATACTTTTTGTCGCCGGTTTCCACAAGTTCATTCAATTCATTATAACGGTATTTCGTAATTTTGCCGTCTTCATTTTGTTCAATCCGGTTGCCTGCCTCATCATATTGATACTTCGCTTTCCGGATTGGCTTCTTCACATAGTCCGGCTTTTCATTGAATGGATGGTCATCATCCCATTCGTAAAAATCGTCCCAGTCTTTCGGGCCTCTGCCGTCTCCATAGTACTTTTCGGATTTTCTATTTTTAGATCCTTTGTCATCACGATCGTCATCGTTGTTGTCTTCTTTGTCATCATCATCGTCGTCATCATCACGGTTGCCGTTGTGACGGTCATCGTCATGCGAACTGGCATTGGCCAGGTTTATTTCATATGGATCTCCCTCGATTTCTCTCGCGGATGCTTTCGATCCGCCAAAGAAGTTGGCGATTTCATCCCAGAGGCTTTTGAAAAAGTCGGCGATCGCTTCCGCAATGGCGTTCAGCTTTTCTT
>NZ_PGVC01000093.1:0-1055 GCF_002860225.1 Bacillus sp. V33-4 | reverse complement strand
AAGCTTCTCAGCGCCGATGGTAGTTGGGGGTTTCCCCCTGTGAGAGTAGGACGCCGCCAAGCGAAATATTGGAGAATTAGCTCAGCTGGGAGAGCATCTGCCTTACAAGCAGAGGGTCGGCGGTTCGATCCCGTCATTCTCCATTATGCCGGTGTAGCTCAATTGGTAGAGCAACTGACTTGTAATCAGTAGGTTGGGGGTTCAAGTCCTCTTGCCGGCACCATTATTTTTTTATTTGAGCCATTAGCTCAGTCGGTAGAGCATCTGACTTTTAATCAGAGGGTCGAAGGTTCGAGTCCTTCATGGCTCACCATTCTAGAAGTGTGAGAAAAGGAAATCAGAAGTCGGATTAAAAAGATTGTTTCACAGCAATTCTTCAAATCTGACAATTTAACAAATGCGGGTGTGGCGGAATTGGCAGACGCACCAGACTTAGGATCTGGCGCCGCAAGGCGTGGGGGTTCGACTCCCTTCACCCGCACCATTTTTTTGCGGAAGTAGTTCAGTGGTAGAATACAACCTTGCCAAGGTTGGGGTCGCGGGTTCGAATCCCGTCTTCCGCTCTTAAATTAGCCGGGGTGGCGGAACTGGCAGACGCACAGGACTTAAAATCCTGCGGTAGGTGACTACCGTACCGGTTCGATTCCGGTCCTCGGCACCAGAGTTTTTTGCGATAGCAAAATAACTTTCAATATATGCGCCCGTAGCTCAATTGGATAGAGCGTCTGACTACGGATCAGAAGGTTATGGGTTCGACTCCTGTCGGGCGCGCCATATTTCATGTATCGGGAAGTAGCTCAGCTTGGTAGAGCACTTGGTTTGGGACCAAGGGGTCGCAGGTTCGAATCCTGTCTTCCCGACCAGAAAAACGCGTAGGGGGCCTTAGCTCAGCTGGGAGAGCGCCTGCTTTGCACGCAGGAGGTCAGCGGTTCGATCCCGCTAGGCTCCACCAAAAAAATATATTGACAAACAGTATTGAGTTTGTTATTATAGAAAAGTCGCTTCTCGGCGGCAAACGAATTTATTGCTCTTTGAAAACTGAACAAGCAAGCAAA
>NZ_PGVC01000012.1:0-106201 GCF_002860225.1 Bacillus sp. V33-4 | reverse complement strand
AAAACACAAAACAGCTCCTTTCATGAGGCACCGCCGGCTAAATAGCAGAAGGATACCGCACACAAAAAGAAGCTGAAAGAAGCATCTTTAATCCATTCGGTAACCCGGCTGTCATGGCATCTGCTTTAGACCCGTGGCTTTGCGTCTCCAACTTTCGTCGGATTTGCCTTTATCATTGGTTAATATTGTTGAATTATGTAACTTTTTTCCTGATCATATATTACTATTTTAAGTAAAACATTTCAATATTTTTCTATTAAAATTAAATATTCCCTTGTAGAACAAGTTTCTGTAGAGCCTGCAATCCATTTTAATTAGACCTTGAAAAAGATAAACATTTCCCTATCAGGCTTCACAGTATTGATCTTTACCTGAAAGAAAAGAGAAAATAAACTCTTAAAATTTTCGGCAAAAACATCAAGGACTGTTATCAGAGAAAAGGTAAATATTTAAGTTTTTCTAAGCCATTCATCTAATTATTTCAATTTCGGACTTGAAATAATAGACTATTAGTCTATAATGCTAGGAAGAAAATAGAAATAAAGGTTGACCGCTTGAAAAGGCGGAATAGAAAACCAAATTTTAAATTCACGGTTTTATATAAGAACAGTCTGGTATTCCATTTAATCCTAATGGAGTGCTTGTTTTGTGTTTAAGGGAATGGAGGAATACAGGGTGAGCCTTACTAAAATGTCACGGAAAGAAAGAATAGCAGGCTGGGGGATTCTTGCAGCCACTTTCTTTTGTTCAGGTTTGCTTTCTTTACCCGTCTACTATGAATATAGCGCGATTGGCGATATTGTCCCTGTTGAGGACATTGGGGTCGATG
The DNA here is from genome assembly GCF_002860225.1 of Bacillus sp. V33-4. NCBI lineage: Bacteria > Bacillati > Bacillota > Bacilli > Caryophanales > Bacillaceae > Bacillus > Bacillus sp. V33-4. The sequence continues at coordinate 105,372 of NZ_PGVC01000012.1, read as the reverse complement.
GCAGTGTTTATTTTACATATGTGGAAGGCGGCTACACAGAAAACCTGGCAGATAAGCTGCTTGTTGCCAAAACTGCTGTCCATGCCGAATTTATTCCGGTTGATCGGAACGTTATCGAGATGAACAATTTCTACATGGAGATGGATCAAGTTTATAAAGAAGAAACGATTCAAAATGCAGTTGACAGTGCCAGCGACGGTGCCGGGGAAGCAGCGGATGATTTAGAAGCGGAGCTGAACGAGATCGTCACCAAAACGGAGGAATATTACGGAGAGTCGTTCGGGCTCATGCTGGCATTAGGCTTGACAGAGCAATGGCACGGTCTGGATTTTTCAAAGGGGGGCAAATATAAGATAGCCGGGACTGGCACGCTCGAAGCTGACAACACGGTTGGGTCGATCGGGTACGTCAAAGCCAAGCTGTTCACAGCCGAGCTGAATAACGTCGATTATTTCTTTGTTCCGAAGGATAAGGACCGCTTTGAGTATGAAGGGCTCAGCAATGAAGAAGAAGCGAAAAAACTGGACGCGGAAGAAAACTTCCTGTTTGAAATCGTGTATGTCGATACATTGGATGATGCCTTGAAGTTTTTAGAGACGCTGCAGTAAGGGGGAAAAAGGTTGCTTGAATTACGTTCGAACCGCCTGAGTAATTTATTGGTTTTTTTGCTGCGGGCAAATGCAATCATGGCGGGAATTTATACCGTTAGCCAGATTATCTTTCTAATTAATGAACATTTTTATATGGACTATGCATACTCGATTGGTTCATTTACATATGCTTTCTATTTGATGCTTTTTTTTGTCATAGCGGTTCTATTTTTTATATGGATTTATCGGGTCCATCAGGATTTGAGACAGCTTGATTCCGCCTATCCACTGGCCCCAAAGGACGCTGCTATGATTATGATCCCGCCGCTTTCCATTGCAGGGCTAGCCTACACTTATATAAAGGTGGCAAGATTTTTTAAAAAGTATGAGATCCTCACCGGAAAAGCGGGCCGCAAATTACTTTGGCTTACTGGTTCTATTTACGGTTTAATTGCGGCAAATTCGATAATCAGATTTTATGAGGATAATATTTCTTTTGCGATTAGCGGCCTGTTAATGATTTTGTCATGCTCGGTTTATTTAATTGTAACGAGGGTCGTGCAAAAAGGAATTATCGTGCTTGCCAGCAATGAGGAGGAACTGGCGCGGATAAAGAGATTAGAAGCAGAAGCGGCCGCTGCTTTGGAGTCTGCAGCTGAGCAGTCAACAGCGCGAGTTGATACTGGTGAAGAATTGGATGTCAAAGAAGGGCCCGTGGAGGAGCAATCCATTCAGGTTGTAAAATATCCGTTCTTAAGTATATTGGTAAAGGCAAGGCTCACCATTCGGCAGCTTACTTCTGGCGAACAAAAATCACGTGTGTTACCGATCGCGATGTTGAATGGAATTATTACACTTTTCACTTCGCTTATCTCTTCCGAATACCCTAGTCCATGGTCTTGGTTCCCTACATTGATGATGATCGTGCTGCTGGGTGCTTTGGCGGGTATAGCTTTGCTCTATATTTATGGATTTTTATTTTTTATTGCCGGAAAACCGATTAAAGGAAAAGCTTCACAAAAAGAAATTCGCACGGCTTACGCCTGGATGAACATTCCAAGTTTTTGGGCGTTTTTTGCATGGCTGCCAGCTATCGCTTTTTTCCCTGAGCAACTGTTCACTGGCCAATTGCTTACACAGGAAAGCAATATCTTCCTTACGCTCATTTTGTTGTGTGCAAGTCTTTTTTATTCTGTTGGACTATGCTGGTCGATTGTGCTGTTAATGATTGGCTTGAGCGAAGTGCAGCGCTTTTCGATCTGGAAGGCAATTTTGAATATCTTGATCGCTGCTATTCCGTTCATTTTGATTGGGATTATAACTGCTGTATCAAGTGTCGGCGAAGATGTTGGTTCTAACGGGGAAGATATTTATTTTGAAGAGGAAGAAGCTGGACTCAACAGCGAAGGCATTGGTTTGTATGAAGAAGAAGATCTGGTCCGTCTTCCTTACGGTTATCTTGCTTATAATAAAATTGACTATTTGGGTAGTTCGGACTTATTATCAGTCGATTTGGCAAGAACTTATATCAGTGATGCCCATAATTGGATCTCACCTTTTGGGTATGGATGGTATTTTAGTTACTATCATTACCTGGAGCAACAGGATGAACAAAGTATTGGGGAAATCCGGGGTGATTATTATTTATATGTTTATGAGCTTCAAAACCAATCCCTGGCAAGCAAAGAAGAATATATACTGCCAGCTTCTCCTGATTACAAGCTAACCAAGCTGGCCGAAAATGCGTACAGGATCGACCTTCCATCCGGATTCCAGTATACTTTTAACGGCGTCAAATCAGAAACGGATCCTGACGGCGGCCGGCTGATGTCTATTCATCATCAGCAGGGAAGCGCAGTATCCTTGGAGTATGACGACAAAGGCAGGCTGACACGTGCGGCGAAACAGGATGGAACCTTTGCCGAATTTCATTATACCGGGGAATTGATCACTTCGGTTGTCGATGAAACGGGAAATGAAATTCGCTACGAATATTTGAATAATGAGCTGCGAACCGTGCGTTTTCCTGACGGTGCCAGCGAGACCTATGAATATGATGCTTTTCATCGGCTGAAGGTCGTGCACGCGGTTGATGGGACAACTTACGAATACTCTTACGAAAAGACCCGCAACCGTGTTGCCGGGATCAAGAGAAATGGCCACCATTTGTTCAGTTATAAGTATTTAGAAAATGAAGTTGTCCAGTATGATGCCCAAGATAGGAAGACCCGCTATATTTATGACGATAACAAAAATCTTATCAAAACAATTGATCATAACGGGCGGGAAATTACCAATTAAGCAGTTAAAAAGCGCCCTCCTTGATTTTTAAAGAGGGTGCTTTTGATTTGTGAAAATCAATTTCTTATCCAGGTCAAGCAGATGTGCTATATCGAGGGACTCTTATATCAGAAAGCTGGTGTTTGTTCATTTACATAATAGTTTTGTACGCCCGGCAACAAGGTAAGGATTTGAATAGCCAGCCCAACAGCCATATAGACTAAATGAACGGTATGAACATCATTTATAAAGTAAACCTGCAGCGTAATCCAAATTATCAATGCGAACCCGATATATAACGAATATGTCCAGGACCAATGTTTTTCAGCAAACACATTAAGCTTGTTGGCTGCCTTCCATTGCCACTTTTTCATCAGTGCAACAGCCAGGATTAATGGAACAACCCCAAACAAAGAAAGTAGAATGATGCCGGGAATGAGATAATCATTAAACGGAGATTGTTTAAGCAATGAGATCGGCATCTTTAACAAATTGCCGCTCGTATCAATGATGAGAGAAAAACCTCCAAATACAGCACCAACGCCCAAAAGCATATGAACAATAACAAGAAGTTTGCTTGCAATAGGACTGCTTCTAAAAAATTCACCCATGTTATGCCACCTTTCCACATTTTTTTACGATCATTGCATGGAAAGACTTCGGGGAATGTTTACTGCAATCCTTTCTTGTGACATAAAGGTTCACTATAAAGACACCAATTTAACAAATAATAGGATTCCGGCATTAAAAGTTTCTGTGATTCAAGGACTAAGCTATGCACCTGGACCTCGAAACACTACAACTCTCAGAAATTTTATGTTTTTTTGCTTAAAACTTGTTAAAAAAACTCTTTTTGCGTATTTTTCAGGAGAAGACTAACAAATTTGGTCGAATAATTTAGGTTTTAATAAAATAACTTACAATTAAAACCATAAATTTACATAAAATTACTTTTTAGAGTATTTAGGCAGAGGAATTAAGCGAAAAATGAGAGGAATTAAGCGAAAAGCCCGGTGATTTAAGCGAAAAAATCAAGAATCAAGCGAAACTCAGCTTTATTTAAGCGATACCATTATATGTAAGGCTAAGAACCTATTTAAGTTCACTTTTGAAACTGGTTTTATACTACTTACGAAGCTGATTTATATGGGCTTGATGGTATCTGTTATGATCAGCGATACTTTAACATAACAAACATTGTTCCGAACTATATAAATTGAACATAAGTTTTTCTTTAATTTCCGCTCCAGGCTCTTCGCTTTCCGCGGGCGTGCCGGGGAGCCTCCTCGGCGCTAGAAGCGCCTGTGGGGTCTCCCCTGCCCCGTCATCCCGCAGGAGTCTTCGCGCCTTCCGCTCCATTCAAACAGAAATTGTTTAGTTCAATTTATATAGATAAATATGTGCATTCGACCGGAAGATGTCTCCCCTAATCGTTTATGTCGTTCATATAATAGAGGGCTGAACCTTGTCCGGTTCAGCCCCCTTGTGTGTTTATTTTTCTTCTTCAGTAGTTTCTTCTTCGGTACCTGTTTCAGCTTCTTCTTCTGTACCTTCTTCAGCACCTTCTTCAGTGCCTTCTTCAGTATTTGTGTTTTCTTCAGTTTCTGTTCCTTCTGTGTCAGATTCTTCGTTGCTGCAACCTGTGGCAATACCTACTAACATGAACGATGCCATTAACACTAATAACCATTGTTTAAGATTTTTCATAGTTTTTTTGCCTCCTTAAATGTTGCAATTTGAGTTACAAGATATATCATAGAAGGATTTCAGCAAAATGAAAATATGTTTTCAGCACTCTTAACCAACGTTAACTGATTCTTTATATACGCTTAACGATTTTATTGAATTATTTAGAAAGTTCAAGACTTTCGCCCCGTTTAATTTTCAGAAGGGGGGCGAACAAACTACAAAGTGAGTTGGCTAAGTCTTTGCAATTACTTTGGCTTTCACATGTTTGATTTTCAATTTAGATTTAATTTTTGAAGTAAAAATGGAAATACCGAGATGGCTACAAGCGTTTTTTAATCGAACCTAAACTGAAAGCGAAAAGACGAAAAATGCGAGTATCGAACTGATACTCGCTAATTTATATATAAAACATACTGAAAATCAGCCGTTATCTTACGAAATATTCAATTCGATATACGGAATATCGTTTTCAATTCTTCCTCTCATTCTTGCCAACACTGCTTTAACATTCAAATTATATTCTTCAATATTCAAAAATTTTGATAGATAAACAAACGAATACACCTGTCGATAATTTAAAAAGAATTGAAGCCTGGATAGCCAACTTTTATCAAGATTGTTTTCTTGATTATAACCGGTCAAAAATGCATCCAAAAAATTCAGGGCGAATTTTTCTCTTCTTTCTTTTTCAGTCTCTGGAATAAGCTGAATGGCATGATACAATGATATTGCAATATCGTAAACAAACCAGTTATGCTCGCAATCGCCGAAATCAAAGAGGATAATCTTATCACCATTTATATAGAAGTTTTTCTGATGGAGGTCATTGTGAATTAATCCGTATAAATCCTTGTCCTTCGGGAGTTGTTGTAATTCATTGATGAAACTGATCCATTTATCATAAACATGTTGTCCGGCGGATTCTGGAAATCCGGAAAAAACTCTTCCTTCATTCCATTCCAGATGTCTGATTGCCGGATCCAGGGGTTGATAGGTTGGATTCGTGCGTTGCTGAGCTTTCATAGCGAGCAGGAAGCGATTGAATACATACTCGGCTTTTCGAATCGGATCAAAATTGTTGAACCGAAAGAGCTGCATAATAAGGTCATTGCTTCAGCAAGGGCCGCCATTGAGTTTCATAACGCCCCGTAATTACAAAAGGTTACTGCTGCAATCGAAATTACCGTCATTCGGGGGCGGATTTGGCTTCAACAACATATTCCTGCTTACGCGGATATATTTATTTTTCCGCAGATATTCGAATCCATTCATACATCTTACCTGAGTGAGCACAGATATATGGCTCCCGACGCGGATTTGTTTGCTCTTAACAAGTATTATCTAAAAAATTGAAGGAATAACGCTATATCTGACCTTCATCCCGCTTTAATTTATAATAATAGTCAGCAACCTCAGGGTATTCCTGTATTTCGCTTTTTCCAATGTTGCTAATCGTGTACGTTCCCCTCTTGATCTTATCAAACCATCCATAATAGTTTTTATTAAGAATTGACAAGGTTTTATCACCTGTTCCCATTTCCCGCAGCGATTTTGGGGATAGCGGTCCGAAGCAGTCAAGGCAAGTGGCGATGTGGATGCAATTTTCTTTATAGGCAGTCATAATTTTTGTTTTGTTGCTTCCGCCTACATTATAGTCACCGTTCCTTCCCTTGATTTCTGTCAGGATGTTAGCCCTTCTTTTCTTGTTGAGCTTCATGCTCTTCAATCGATCGAAGGACGCGGGTGAAAAAGGAATGTCCAGTTTTACGTTGTTCCGCTGAAATGAAACCAGGATCAATCCTAATTCCAGCCTTCTGATCAGATGACAAATGTCGCGCCATTTTTTAGAAAATAAGCTTTGTTTCGGCTTTGGTATTGCTATATAAACGCTGTCGGCAAACCGCTGTCTTTTCGTCGCCTGGATCAGCAATTCGACGTTCAATCGTAACTTCATTTCTACAACGATTAAATCTTCCCCCTTAACTGCGGCCAGATCGCAGTGGTTCACCTCGCCGTAAACTTCATATCCCTGTTGGGTAAAGTATTTTTGGACCGGTTTGTACAAGTCCATTTCGAATATTTTATCCTTTTTGCTCGGCATTTATATCCCCTTTTAATCCTTTTGGACGTAAGTATAACATTATTTGTAACAAATAACCTTTGCAATTTAGCATGGGAAACAGTAATCAACTCCAACAAATTCAATGCTGATAGAGGGATGATTTTTTCGTGTTTACACATCCTAAAATGAGGAGGTGAAAAGATGGAAAACCAAAATAACAACCAGCGCAACAACAAGGGGACCAACCAACAACAGAATGGCGGTGGCGGCATGTTTGATCAATTCGCCAACGCGATTTCCAAAGTGGTAAATAATATTACAGGCAATGGCAATAAACAACGTCATAATAATAACAAAAACAACCATTGATTTCGCAAACGCCATTTTTTGGCGTTTTTTTTAATTAAAACAAACTGCCATCGTATTCTATCCATAAAATGAACGTTGACCAGAAAACGCATACACTGTTACTTTAAACAAGGCTCCCATCCAGAGTGATAGGGGGAGTGTTTTGAAGTTAGTTAAAGGAAGCAAGGTGGAATACGAATCAGAGATCTATATTATCCATTGGATTTACGATAGTGGATATTGTGAAATCAAAAATGGCCACGTGATAAAATTGGTGAAACTATCTGAACTCACACCTTTAGAGTAAATTCTTGTATTTATCTGGTTTGGGAGTCATTAAGCACTCATGGATCATGGGTGCTTTTTTTTAGGGAAACAACTACCATTGAAAACAACAAGTAATTATTGTACTATATAAATACAAGCTGCATTGTACGTAAGGATAATAAAGTTTTAACCTTTAAGCTGTAATAGGGAGTTTTAATTGAAGCTGAAATGACGAGCCTCTGTCTATATGACAAGGAGGACAAGCAGGAAGGTTTCTGCGAACACCCACTTTGAGGAGTGGTGGTTTAAAACTTTCTTATATTAAATACGGCAAAGGCGGCTACATAATAACGCATACCAAACCAGTTTCCTATCGGGAACTGGTTTTTTTGTGTTTAATTGGGATAGCCTGCATATTTAAGCCTTTAAATGGTCACCTTATCCATGTGAACTACTTATGCTCCATATTTATGGAGAGCTTTTCATTTATCAATGAAAGTTAGATTCGTCAAACAATTACTTGCCTTTTCAGTACATAAAAGGGCTACCCACGCAAGGTAGGTAGCCCTAGCCATTTAAATATTTTGTTTTAAGTTACACAGATTAGCGAGTAGGCGCACCTGGTTGTCCAAATTGTCCTGCTAACTGAGATTGAGCTGTAGCAACAAGACGCTTTGTAATCTCTCCACCAACAGAACCATTAGCACGAGAAATTTGATCTGCTCCAAGCTGGATTCCAAACTCAGTTGCGATTTCATACTTCATTTGGTCGATTGCTTGTTGAGCACCTGGTACCAATTTATCACGGTTACCACCACGACGTGACATATTATCACCTCCTTTAAGGTTATTGTCTCTAATTTGTTTCAGTTATTACATTGTAAATTCTGGATTGAATATAAATAAGGAGAAATTCAATAATATGATTGTTGAGAGGAAGACCTGACATAATTGGCGAGCTGTCAAGCTCTTCCTCACTTCATCTCCTTTTTCTTATTTTGATTATGTTAAAAAGGGAATTGACGGCTTGCAATTCCCTTTTTAATTTTCCGAAAATTACCTATTAGTAACATCCATTTCAAGAACTCCAACATGACTGCAGTCCTTTGCAACTCTATTTTGCCTAAATAAAGAAACTTTCCTAACAACATAATCAATTCATTTATATCGAATAATACTAGTACCTAACATTGGAGGTATTGTATGAGTACTGCTGGCTGCAACCCGGATCGTTCAAATAAAGATTCAAACAAAAAGAATAATGAAGGACGATTGACATGGTGGCAGCTTTCATTGATGGGGGTTGGCTGCACGATCGGAACAGGATATTTCCTTGGCTCGAGCATAGGGATAAGCATAACTGGTCCTTCGATTGTCTTCTCCTTCATGTTGGCGGCAATCGGAACCTATATCGTATTCAATGTACTGGCAAAAATGACAGCCAAAGATCCGCAGGAAGGATCATTTTGCTATTACGCAAAGAAAGCCTACGGGCAGTGGGCCGGCTTTTCCTGCGGATGGAACTATTGGTGTTCCAACATTCTCATCATGGGAAGCCAATTAACCGCGCTTTCGATCCTGTCACGTTTTTGGTTTCATCAGATCCCTCTATGGATTTTTGCTGCTGGATATGCACTATTATCAATTATTGTCGTATTAATGGGCACAAATAGCTTTGATAAAGTTGAAGACCTTCTGGCCGTTGTGAAGGTTGCGGCCATTATCATGTTTATTATTCTTGCTGCTGCGGCCCTGCTTGGCTGGATAGATGGGGATGCCAACAGTCCCGGCCTTCCAACTTCAGCAAACGAGCTGTTTGCTGAAGGGTTTAAAGGGTTCTGGTCGTCCCTAATCTATGCTTTCTATGCCTACGGGGGGATTGAAGTTCTCGGACTAATGGCGATGCGTCTTAAAAACAAGAAGGACGCCCCAAAAGCAGGGACAGTTATGATATTCACACTGGCGGTAATCTATGTCGTATCGCTTGCACTTGCGGTGATTATGGTTACACATGGAGCATTCCATGAAAAAGAAAGCCCTTTTGTAACGGCTTTAGCCAACTATAATCTCCCCTTTTTTCCACACGTTTTTAATGGGGCGATTATTGTAGCGGGTTTCTCAACGATGACCGCGTCATTATTCGGGTTGACAAACCTGCTTGTCACCCTCGCTGAAGACGGCGATGCGCCTTCTTTTTTTGCCAAAAAGGTAAAAAAAATAAAAAATTTCCCACTTCCTTCACTAGGCCTGGCAGCTGTTGGCCTGTTGTTATCCATTATCACAGCCTTGCTTTTGCCTGGAAAAATTTATGAGTATATCACAACTGCAGCCGGGATTTTATTGTTGTACAACTGGTTTTTTATTATTATTTCATCGCTTCGAATCCTGGAATTTAAATTTTTAGGGAAAACGATTGCTTTTTTGGGGCTGACTTTAATTTTGGCAGCGATCAGCGGCACAGTTTTCGAAGAAAAGATTCGTCCTGGATTTTTTGTCAGCATATTCTTTATTATAATTATCGGTTTAATTGCTCTTAAGATGCGCAAAGTCTGGGATAAGGAAAAAACGCAAACCGGATAAATTCGTATGGGACATGAATAATACAAACAGACCCGGAATCGCGAGCTCCGGGTCTGTTTTTAGAACGTTATTTAGCTTCTGCTTTTTTATTTTTACTTTGTGAAGTCATTCCGCCAGACAGGATAAACTTCATGGCATCTTCCGGTTTCACATCAATAATTTCCACTTCGTCTTTCGGAATCAAAAACGTGAAACCAGCCACCTGGAACGTTTGCTGAACGTAAACTGCTACATAATCTTTTAAAGGATCATAAAAACTTGCCAGTTCTTCTGTTGTAATAAATCCGATGCTTTTGATTTCTGTGCCGGGGATTGTGATTAAGGCTACCTTTGAAAATGACTTTTTGTCCCCGAGAAAAGAATGGATTGTATCTTTGATAACTGAGTAGAGAGTTTTGACAATCGGAATATTTTCAAGCAACCTGTCAATGAGCCGAAAAATCGTTCCCGTTAAAAATTTCGTAGACAACCAGCCTAAAACCGTAATCAGGACAATCGTCGCAAGCAACCCAATCCCGGGAATATAATCATCCTTCAAATAAGGTTTCAGCACATTCCCAAGAATGCCATCCAAAAACATAAACGTTTTATAAACAACGTACACAACAAGAATAATCGGAACAATTGTCAAAATCCCATTAATAAAATTTCGTAAAATGATTTTCATTTTTCTAGCTCCCAGCGGTTTTATGTCATTCTTTGCGATTGGAATGTTGGTGGATATATCCACCGTTGGACCGAATTTTATCCGCGTTAGGTCGGCATTGTGTCGGAAAAGCAGTCGACTACATTTCGAAAAATGTGTTTCGCTCCACTTTGCAAACTCTTAATGCAAAGTTTTTGTACCACTCCGCCTTTCCCTTGTCCTGGGCCACTTTATGGGCGGAATTCTCCTTCCAGCCTTTGATAGCTTCTAACGAATCCCAGTAAGAAACCGTAATGCCCAATCCCTCATCGCGTGCACTTTCTACCCCTAAGAATCCAGACTGTTGCGAAGCCAATTCTACCATTTCCTCTGCCATTTTCCCGTATCCGTTGTCCACTTCAGTTCTTTGGGAAACGAAAATGACCGCATAATACGGTGGCTGTGGAGTTTTAGCAATTAAAGTCATAATTTTGTATCCCCCCAAAAAAATAACATAGTTTCTTGTATGAACACTTTATTATAACCGATACCATAAAGAGGACACATACAATTGGCGGCAGCCAATAAAAAAAAGACCAGCTGTTCGCTTGCAGCTAGTCAAACATCGTCTCTCTGTGTGGATTTCTTAAAAAGTCAAAAAGCATTTTTAGCTGGGACTCCGTATTCCTTTTAACAGAAATACTCGGCAGCTTATGTTCTGGAAAAAAATCGTTCCCGGATGTTTCGACCCCGATACTTGCCTTCCCGCCGATTAACTCACATTGAATAAACATTTTATAATAATGATATGGCTGCGGAGGATGCGGATGTTTATTCATATCCAGTAAAGCAAGTAACTTCTTTGGAATTACCTCATAACCAGACTCCTCTTTTATTTCTTTCACAATATTTTCAGACGGTGATAAGCCTATTTCACAAAAGCCGCCTGGCAAAGACCATTTGTTATCCAGCTTTTCATGTACCATCAGGATTTTATCATCCTTAAAAACAACTCCGCGCACATCAACTTTTGGCGTTTGATAGCCTGTTTCGTTCGTAAATAATTCTTTAACTTTTTCCATGTCCAGATCAGTGTGTTCGGCAATGATTTCAGCACTGATCTTTCGCAGCTCCTCATACCTTTCGATATCAAAGACATCTTTTGAAAAAGTTAACCCTGCTTGGGAGATTGATTGAAGCCGCTTTGCCCATTCCAGCCATTTATGACTCACCTCGAGAACACCCACTCTTTTAAAATCTTGATCAGCATCCAGCATATGCTTGATAACGCTGGATAAGATTGTTGATGTGATGATAGTTCGCACAGTGAAAACTCTCTGAAATCCGACGGCTGTGGCAGCGATTATTTTTTAATACAAAATGACTTCCCTCATCTCGAGATATCTTTCCAGTTTTCTTTTTATTCGCTGCAGGGCATTATCAATCGACTTTACGTGCTTGTTTAATTCCCGGGAGATTTCCACATATGAGTGCCCGTTTATATATAAAGCCAAGACTCTTCTTTCTAAATCACTAAGCTTTTCTGCCATTTTCAGTTCAATATCGTCGGCCTTTTCCTGGATAATGATTAATGCTGCCGGATCCATTTCTTTTGTACCGGATATTACGTCCATCAGTGTATGGTTTGATTCTTCCTCATAAATGGGCTTGTCCAAAGACACATACGAATTGAGGGGCGAATGCTTTTGCCGGGTTGCTGTTTTTACCGCGGTTATGATTTGCCTGGTGATACAAAGTTCGGCAAACGCCTTAAAAGAACTCAACTTGTCTTCTTTAAAATCACGTACCGCTTTATAAAGGCCAATCATTCCCTCTTGAATAATATCTTCCCGGTCTCCGCCGCACAGGAAGTACCTGCTTGCCTTGGCCCGCACAAAATTACGGTATTTTTGAATTAAAAAATTCAATGCCTCTTCATCCCCATTATGTACCAACACTACCAAAACGTCATCTTCTAAATTCGCATAATTTTCAATCAGCTTTACTCCGAAGCTTACACTCACTCATATCCCTCCACTGCATCTGCCTGAGTTTGATGTTTAAACTGAAACGTCGCCTCTTGTTTAAGGTAACTACCAGAAATTACAGATATAATATTAACGCAGATAGGCTTTGAAAGATATTCACAAATAACGACTATTCTCTACATTCTCTGTCTTAAAATAAGGGGAAAACTTCTGGTCCGAATTGTTTATCCCTTATGTTTGTCCAACAAAGAAGGTATTTGTCGAATTTTTTAATGAATTATTTGGTGATTTTGCTAAAAATTCTGATTACTAATAAAAAAGCTTGTTCTAGGACTGATTTTAACAAAGTGTGTTTTACTAATACGCCTTAGGATCGATTTATCATAAAGAAAAGTCATAAACTACCATTGAACACACTAAAAAATTATTGTAATATATTAATACAAGCTGCATTGTACGTAACGATAATAAAGTTTTAACCTTTAAGCTGTAATAGGGAGTTTTAATTGAAGCCGAAATGATAAGCCTCTGTCTATACGACAAGGAGGACGTGCAGGAAGGTTTCTGCGAACACCCACTTTGAGGAGTGGTGGTTTAAAACTTTCTTATATTAAATACGGCAAAGGCAGCTACATAATAACGATACCAAACCAGTTTCCTATCGGGAGCTGGTTTTTTTACGCTCATTTTTCAGTTCACTCTAAAAAATTTATGTTCTCCCCTATATTAAGCTCTTTCGCTTTTCTATATACTTGCCATGCCGCGGCCAAGTCTTGAAAAGCAAGTCCGACTGAACCATAAATTGTTATTTGATGATTACTTATTCTGCCGAGGGCTTCATCATTCTCTATTAACTCCGGCAATAATTCAGCGGGATTAAGAAGCCCCTGAACCGCAGATCGTGTAAGCAATAACGTATCCATAACAATAGTCCCTTCGTTTGGTCCGGTTTGGTGCAGATATTTCCGGGCTTACGACCCTTCAACGAGCAAAGACAACACCGCTAATGATATCAGAACTCCATACAAGCCCAAAACATATATTATTTATGAAATCAACTGAGAGAGGATGATATTGTGTCGCGTGAACTTCGTGCCACCTTGACTGGTCTGGATCCAGAATACGCCAGAAAATTGGCTAATGCCCTTAACAGATACTTAGCCAATCTGCATGTCGTGTACATTAAATTACGCAATTTTCACTGGAATGTCGTGGGTGTTGATTTTATTGATTTCCACGAAAAACTGGCTGAGCTCTACGAGGAAGTTGCTCTTGAAATTGATCGAATTGCTGAACGCATCAAAATGCTGGGGTTTTTTCCGCTTGCCTCTATGCGTGAATTCGTATGTTACGCAACTCTCGCGGAAGTCCCAAGTGCACCGTACGACACGGCGACTATCGCTTACGCGGTTGCCCATGATTTCGCTGCAACTGCACGCTACTTGCGTGAAGTCGATCAATTCGTGAGAGAGACAACCGATGAATTTACAATCGACCTGATTGCAGCAGCACTCGGCTTTTTGGAGAAACATGTCTGGTTCTTCACAGCCTACTTAGAAACAATGGGTTATGCTAATCCTAAAGGATCTTGATTGACAATCTGCAAAAAAACTGTACGGTGGAGGCCAATCTCGGTGATACGCCTCCTTCTTTAATAGAAAAGAATCAAGGATTTTTAATTATTTTTTCCTCGGTATCGTTAAGCTTCTCCAACTCTCCCCTTTAAGCTGTTTAGCGATATAAACGATTTGACCGATGTGGTACGAATAATGATACATCTGCCTCTCTATGGCCTCAATCACAGAATGTGGCTCGTTTCTGATCACTATGTTCTTCAGAAGATGTTCCTCGTTAAGCGTTGCTAATGCATGAAAAAATACATTCCATCCTCTATCCCATACCTCGTACAATTGTTCCCGGTTTGAAATTGTATTTTCAAATTCTCCATCCCGGTCGCGATCCGGTTTTTCACCATCAGAGTGTAGAAAATCTGTCCAGCGGGACACCATATTTCCGCTCACATGTTTCACGATTACAGCGATACTGTTGGAGTCGTCATTTGGATACCAAAAAAATGCTTCATCATCCAACTGTTCAAATGTCTTTTCGGTGGTCTTTTTCATTTCTTGAAATTGCAGCTTGATAACCCTTAAATATTCTGAAGATATATCCTTTTGAACAGTTGTCACGTTTAAATCTCCCCCTCGTTAATCATTGTCAATATTGTTGGTCCTTTCAACTTCTTTGTCCATACTCGAATCTCCAATACTAATATTAAAAAAGTAGAGCTGAATTCAACTCGCAAGGAAAAAATAACGTACATAAAAAAATGGCGTTTCAATCATAATAACTGATGTTTGATATAAAAAAGGAGGTCATGATATGGCTACACCAATTGGAGTTCATGAAACGCTTGAACTGCATGAATTGCTGATGTTTAAAAATGTTTGTGCAACAAAATCGGCTACCATGAGCACTTTAGCTCAGGACGACGAGCTGAAGAGGATCTTAAACGAGGACGTTAATAAGTCCAGACATCATATTGAGCAGCTACAAAATATTTTATCTTAACGGAGGGTAATACATGAATGAGTTTATGCAAAATGTGACGGGAACAGACGGAATGACTGACCAGGTAATTGCTACTGACTTATTAATCGCTGCAAAAACGGGTGTGAAAAGCTATGCAATCGCCTTGACTGAATCCGCAAATCCAGAAGTTAGGCAAGTCCTGAGAGGCCAGCTTGATGATGCGCTTGAACTTCATGAACGAATCTCCGCCTACATGATTTCAAATCAATATTATCATCCGGCGAATGTGGTTGAACAATTAAATATTGACTTGACTGCCGCACGCACTGCTTTACAATTTACTGAAAACAAATAGATATATTTCAACATATGTCATAAAGGAAAAGGTCATTCGTTTGTCTATCTGAATGACCTTTTCTTCTGGCCAACTCCACCGGCTGCTGCGTGGACAAGAATCGTATTACCTGCCTTTAATTCATAACTGTCTCTCGTTAAATACTGCGCTGTTAAGCCTTGTAGTAAGACAGAAGCCGCTGTTTCAAAGGAAATCTGTTCGGGTAGCGGAATCGCTTTTTCCACCGGAACGGCAACCAGTTCTGCATTGGCAAACGGGACATCCGCAAATCCAATGCGGTCTCCAACTTTGACTTTAGTCACTCCAGCACCGATTTGCTCGACAATCCCAGAGCCTTCATACCCCAATATGTAAGGTGGTTTTCCAGCAAGATAGTAATCGCCTCTGCGCCTGTAAATATCAGCAAAGTTAAAGCCAATCGCTTTGGTGCGAACAAGAATTTCCCCTCGAGCCAGTGAGGGATCTGGTACTTCTTGATATCTTAATACCTCAGCATTTCCAAATTCGTTAAAGCAAAGTGCTTTCATCATTTATCCCTCCTTTTAATCGATAAATTGTGAAGATGTGATTTTCTTGTTCAGTTCAGCAGCAGCAAATAATGCGTTCTTGTCCTGATCAATATCGCCCGGTTTGTTTCCTTTACCAAGTATATAGCCTTCAAATTGAACACCAATAAAATTAAAAATGTACTGAAATTGCTGGATCATCGGCAGGCCCTTGAGGTGCGGCTCATCTCCGCCAACCGCAATCACATACGCTTTTTTCGATATCATCCTGCTTTTAAAATCGGGATAGTTAGCATCTCTCAATGTTTGTGACCAGCGATCAATAAAGTTTTTCATAATTCCCGACATGCTATACCAGTAGATAGGAGTCGAAAATATAAATATGTCATGCAACAAGATCCGCTCAATGATTGAGTTGTAATCGTCACTTATTTCCTGAAACCCCGCTTCCGTATGGCGAAGATCTTCAACTGGCCTGATTTCGTAGTCCTTCAGGAATATTTTTTCCACGGTTAACCCCTGGACTGCCTGCTCGGTAAGAATCTCGGTATTACCATTTTTTCGGGTTCCTCCATAAATAACTGCAATTGTCATGCGGGCACTTCCTCCTTTTTCGACTGTACGATTCGATTAGCTTGTTGCCGGGTCACTCATATCTTATAATAAACCCATTAATCAAAAAAGCAGATTATTTTGATTGTATCGATCGAGAATAGCGAATTAAGCAGGTGACAATGTGGAGATTAAACAACTGATTACTTTTAAAATAGCTGGAGAAACTCTTAATTTTACCCAGACAGCGAAAATGCTGAATTTTGCTCAATCAAGCGTAACCGCGCAAATAAAAGCACTCGAAGCCGAACTTGGGACACCTTTGTTTGAGCGCCTGGGTAAACGGCTGATTTTAACCGAAGCCGGACGCGAGTTTAAATTGTATGCTGATAAAATGATCATGCTAGCCAAGGAAGCAAAACTGGCGGTGAACGGAGAGGAAAAAACAGCAGGCACGCTAACGATTGGGGCACAGGAAAGCCAGTGCACTTACCGGCTCCCGCCGATCTTGAAAGAGTTTAAGGCCCAGTTACCGAAAGTGAAGCTCATTTTTAAACCAGCCCATTCTGATGAAATGGTAAGGCAGCAGTTATTGGAGGGAAAGCTCGATATTGCCTTCATTATGGACAAACCGAAACCCGGGGATTTCCTGACAGTTGAGCCACTTATTCAGGAGCAGCTCATCATGGTTGCTGCGCCCGATCATTCTTTGCTGGCTAAAGCTGAAGTTTATGCTAAAGACCTTGAACACGAAACACTTTTGCTTACGGAAACCGGATGCTCATATCGCACCATTTTGGAAGAAAATTTCCGTTCAGCTGGAGTTTTCCCGTTAACTAAGTTCGAATTTGTCAGCATCGAAGCGATCAAACAATGTGTCATCGCCGGGCTTGGCATTGCCTTATTGCCGGCAATGGCAGTAGAAGCAGATCTTAAAATGGGACGATTGGAAAAACTGGCTTGGAAAACCTCAACAGCGCCAATTTTTACGCAAATAGCCTGGCATAAAGATAAATGGATCACACCCCCGATTTCGGCTTTTGTAGAGTTGACGCGGAAAACTTTTAACACATATCAGAATGCTTAAAACCGCTTCTACTCTTGTATGAAAAAATGAGCTGCCTGTTTGCAGCTCATTTGCACACATAACATCTCATTCCTGGCCAGAAAAGGTTACATTACAGGCAGATAGTGAATTACCATCAGGATCGAGGAAGCCAAAACCTCCGAAGCCCGGCATTCCCGGAATATAGTTAATACCGGTTACGATGACACCCTGCTCCATTAAGAAAGTGTAGAATCTGTTCAGGTCGTGAATAAAAAAATCAATAATACTATGAGTGATATTGGTGTTCGTGTTCTTAAATGACAGCCGGCTGGAATCAGCGGTTTGCACAAGATAAATGGTGGGAACCCCTACTCTGTTACCGCCTTGAAGGCGCAGCATAGCCGTATTATCAGTTTCAGAGATCACTTTCGTTCCTAAAATTTTGTTGTACCAGTCTATTGACGTTTTTACATTAGATACAGGTATTTCGATTGTCGCAATTCTGGGGATAATTCGCCACATAACTTCTTCCTCGAATTCCTTGCCCACTTTATGTTCGCTAAATGTTTCAGCCATAAGATCGAACAGCTCCTCTTTAAGTTTTTCTTTCGCCCTTCTTAGCCTGCTCTCCACAGCGCTCAAGGTTAAATTTAGTTGCTCACTAATTTCCTTCGCTCTGAATCCGGTTATAAAATACAAAATAGTGACCAGACGGTATTTTTCATCCAGCCGATTAAGAGCATCCCATATTGTGATCTTTATTTCGTGTTGCTTAATGAAATCGGTTGAGACGTCATTATGATTTTCTGAATACACTACTTCTTCCTTGGAATTTTTCCTAAACCAATCAATACATTGGTTTCTCGTTATCGCAGAGATCCACGCAGAGAATTTGTCTCCTTCGTTCATATCAGCGATCTTTGACCATGCTTTGACGAATACTTCCTGGGAGATATCTTCTGAATGCTGAAAGTCCCTAATCTTATTTAAAGCGATTGAATAAACCAAGTTTGAATACCGGTTTACCAACTCTGCGTAAGCATCATAGCTGCCTTGCGCAGACCTCCTTACAAGTTCTTGGTCTGAAACCTCCACCTGTTCACCTCCTCGTAAATATAGACGTTAATTTAGCATGAAAACGGTCAAATCATTTGAAAATATATGCGCTCTCATTAATGGAATGCTCATATAGTTTCTTGCATATAGGCTATAAAATCTTCTCTGCCCTAATTCTTCCTATACAGGAGGTGCAGAAGACAATTGGAATATACGTCTTGCAAACTGTGTGCGATGTCTAACTAATCTGACTGCGATCAGTATAAAAACCTTCTATTCCCTCTTAAAAAGGCAACAGTATGTATTAATTTTATCATTTTTAATGAAACTATAATCCATCCATCCCGGGAAGAGCCGCATTTTCTCACAACTGCAGCCAATATAGTAGCAGGTTTACAGCTTGTGCCATTTGCGGAAATCGGTTATCCGCGATTTTGCTTACTTTATCCGCGAAAAATTAAATATATCCGCGATTTAGCTCACTTTATCCGCGAAAAATCTCATATATCCGCGAAACTTCAAATATATCCGCGAAAGTCCGGAACCATTTTTGCAGAACCGACAATTCCGCTCACCATTTTTTCTTTCACACATTTTCTAGTACAATTAAAGTAAAAGAAATAACGGAGGAGTCCATGTATGTTTACTACGATCCCGCCAAAAGGCGATTACACTGCATTCAACAGTGAAGATGAATATATCTCGAAAACGAAAGCTTGGGGCCTTATCTCGGCTTCCGCTAAATCGGCCAAGCATGAGTTTCTATACAAGCGAGAAAACGCGACTTACAAGGTGATCATTGAGGGGTATGACACCAACGGATCTCATGAAACTGCGATCGTCTCGTTTGCCAATGGTGCCCTGCATTGCGTGCATCCCGCTTATTTGAAAGAAATGCAAAGCCCTTCTTTTGGAAAGGACTCTGTATTCAATTCAGAGGCAGAACCAACCGCAAACGAGGTGCCTGTTTCAGGGGCAGCTGTACCACCTGCTGTGGAGGTTCCAATCTCAGGGGACGCACAACAAAGCAACAGTAAAAAAGCTAACAACAAAAAAGACGCTAAGGAAAAAAAGCAAAAGGCAGTTTTGGATCTACCAGCTGATAAAGTGTCCTTTGAAGCGGTCGTAAAAGAGTTTACCACCAAGTACAACCACTTCACTGAGAGCGAAGATGAAATTTTAGTATTAGAGAAGGTTAAAATCGTTGGGGATAATGCGTTGGAAATCGGTGAGGCATGGTGCGGCTACAGTAATACATTGAAAAAATCGGAGCTGGAAACAGGTGACTCTATCACGTTTAATGCAAAGATCGTCGATAAAAAACTGAACAAAGATATACGTTATAAAATTAATAATCCTTCTAAAATTACGAAACAATCATGAGAACATAAAAAGGGAACGTTAGCAGCCTGTGCTATCGTCCCCTTTTTTCACCAGCGAACCTCTATTCATAAATGTCAAAGTCATCAGGGTTCTTTTCTTCCATGATCCCCTGTTTTGTGTCTAGCTCTGCCTCCTTGGCATTTGGTCTATTCGCAATCACATTTCCCTGATCATCATATTTTATTTTATTTTTTTTATCATCCATCAACAGTTCCTCCTTAAGTAGTTTTACCCTTAGAGTTCCATATTTCGCTAATTCTAAACGTAAGATTAAGACTTTTGTTACTTTCCCATTTTTGCACATTCTAACTTATTAACAGTTGACATAAATATTGATGGGGTATAAATTCAAGTTATCTTATATTCAAATAATCAGATATACAAATATGGTAACAGGGAAGTGTTTTTGTGCTGCAGAAGTGGCTTTTAAGCGGAAGATATATGGAATACTCTGTTCACTCTTTTCAGAAGGATCTTGTATCCGGGCTTGTAGTTGGTGTTATCGCTATACCGCTGGGGATGGCGTTTGCTATTGCGTCGGGGGTTAAACCTGAATTCGGTATATACACCACTATTGTTGCAGGTATATTAATATCCTTATTTGGAGGATCAAGATATCAGATAGGAGGACCAACAGGGGCATTTATTCCGATCTTATTCGGAGTTGTTACAACATATGGGTTTGAAAATTTATTGCTTGCTGGGTTCTTGGCAGGAGTTATTCTTATCTTAATGGGAATTTTAAGGCTAGGATCATTAATTAAATTCATTCCAAAACCCGTAACGGTCGGCTTTACTTCGGGTATTGCCATCATCATATTTGTTGGTCAAATTCCAAATTTCCTTGGACTTATTGGCGTAGAGAAACACGAATCGTTTCTTAGTAATTTGAACGAGATCATCATACATATTCAGAGCATCAGCGTCTACAGTGTGATAACAGCTGTCATTTGTTTAATATCTGTTTTATTAACGCCTAAAATATTTCCGAACATACCTGGACCTCTTATCGGCATTATTTTTTCAACATTGGTTGCAACTTTTCTTTACCCTGATCACATAGCAACTATCGGTTCAGCATTTGGCGAGATTCCAAACAATCTGCCACAATTTCATGTACCAGAAATAACGTTTGAACGTATTCAGCAATTGATTCAACCAGCTTTTGTTATAGCAATACTGGGTGCAATAGAATCCCTGTTGTCGGCAGTAGTGGCAGATGGCATGACAGATAGCAAGCATAACAGTAATAAGGAACTAATAGGTCAAGGTATAGCGAACATGATAACCCCGTTGTTCAGTGGTATTCCAGCAACAGGTGCTATAGCACGAACTGCTACAAATATAAAAAATGGAGCTGCATCTCCATTATCTGGAGTAATACACGGTATAGTTGTACTCTTGGTGTTATTGCTTTTTGCACCTTACGCCTCAAAAATTCCATTGGCAAGTATGGCGCCAATCTTAATGATAGTTGCTTGGAATATGAGTGAGAGACACGTTTTTTATAATGTATTGAAAACTAAAACAACAGATTCACTTATCTTAGTTGTAACATTCTTATTAACCGTTTTTCTTAATTTAACAGTTGCAGTAGAAGTAGGGCTTGTTTTAGCAGTCATTATGTTTGCGAAACGAATGAGTGATATAATGGTAACTGCAAAGGCATTGCCCAATCCCAGCCATAAACACGAAAAAGTAGAAAGCCAAGTTGTTACGAATACACACGATTGTCCACAATTTAGCATTTATAATGTAGAAGGTCCGCTATTTTTCGGTGCAGCCCAAACATTTGAACAGACCATTATGAGTTCAATAAATATGAAGCCAACGGTCTTACTTTTAAGAATGGGAAAAGTTCCATTTATGGATACCACTGGCGAATCTTACTTCTCAAGCATCGTTAAGAATGTTTCAAAGCACGGCATCGTTTTAATATCCGGAATAAGACCACAGCCTAAAAATTTGCTAATCAAAACTGGCTTATACGATTCAATTGGAGAAGAACATTTTTTTGAGCACACAGGTGAAGCAATCAATTATGCTATTAAACAATTAAATCAAAATAAATGCCTGGGTTGCAGACATTTCGCTTTTAGGGAATGTGCTTCCTTATCAGGCGCTAAACAACAAGTCAAGGAAAGAAAGGAAGTATTTACCACTTAATTTATTGAAGAGGGGAATAAAAAATTGAATCTAGAAATGCAACGATTTAAAGCGGAATTTTTTAAAGCACTTGCCCATCCCCTGAGGATAAGAATTCTTGAGTTGTTGTCAGAAGGAGACAGAAGCGTTAATGAAATTCAAAGCCTTGTTGGAAGTGAAGGCTCTGCCGTTTCACAACAACTAACCATTTTGCGCGGGAAAAATATTGTAGTGGGTACTAAGGATGGCAACCGTGTAATCTATTCACTCCGTGACCCAATGATTGTTGAGCTTCTTTCTGTTGCACGGCAAATTTTTAACAATCATTTAGTGGATGCTATAACCATGCTGGATAAGTTTAGTGATACGGATAATAGTGGAGATGAAGAATTACAAAGAGAATCTTAAAATACCAATATTGGAATGAATCACTGAAGGATAAATGAGAAACCAACATAAAAGTTTTCTTCTCATTAAAAAAATCGCTCTCTCGAGAAGAAATATGATCAAATCAGTCGGTTAAGCGATTTTAATATCCTAAATAATTACAATTAAATCTATTTATTTCCAAAAATCACTAGCTGAGATATCTTATAAAATTATTTAAGCGGAAAATGGAGGGAATTAAGCGAAACTCCCCAGGAATTAAGCGAAAAAATCGAGAATTAAGCGAAAATGCGATTTAATTAAGCGAAACGATTATTCTCCCTAGATGCGCAAAAAAAGCTGCCTGTTTCAGACAGCTTTTTTTGCAGATCATAAATCCAATTTAATATTTTTCCCTTTTTCGATAATCTTGTCGGATTTATCCACGGCATCGCTTGTTAACAGTTCAACCGATTGAATATCATCAGTTTCTTGAAGAATGAAACCCATATTTCCTTTCTTGACGCCGTTACTTTCAATCTCACCGGTTAATTCTTCGAGGTAAATATCATCTTCATAAGTTTTGTGTTCGCCGCTGTTCATCTCAAGAGCGGCAATCGGATTAAATTTCACCGCATGATTCGATGTATTTTTCACTTCAACGGCGACCTTTACAAAATCAAACTCTTCTTCATGGGTATAAGCATGGAAAAAATCGATCATGCTGTAATCGGGAACGAAGTGCAACACTTTTATATCTTTAATGACCATTTCAACAGGGCCAATTTTAACAGTCTCATTAACTTGATCATAAGCTTTTAAAGTAAGTTCGCCTTTTGCGTCTGTAATTGTTTCCCCCACTGTTACAAGATTAATATCATCCGTTACTTGCGGATTGGGAACGTAGATATCCTCATTTGTTTTTGGGGCGGTTTTTTCTGTTTGTTCACTTTTATCTGTTTTGTTTTCAGCAGCTTGATTCTCTGTATTGTCTTCTGGAGCACAACCAGTAAGAGAGAATAATAAAATAAGGACGAAAAACAGTTTTTTCAATGGAATCCCCCTAATATTTCACTATTAAGAAAAGCACCCGCTGCTATTTAAAGCAACGGGACTTTTTTATCGTATTCGGCTTAATCATCGTGATGTTTATTTTTATTTCCTAAGATGTCAAAGATAATTTTCGCATGGTCTGTGTTATCGACTTGCCCTGCAAAACGCTCTTTGTATGGACCAAATGCATAAACCGGAACGTCTTCACCAGTATGCCCGCCAGTTGTCCAGCCTGTATGAGAACGTTTGTTAAAGATTTTTTCGATGGCATCGTCAATAGGAATAACTTTCTTAGTCGCTGCAGCATCTTTTACAGATTGAATTTCTTCTGGTGTTAATGCTACTAGATTTTGGTCGATATGAGTTTTCAGTGTTTGCTCTACATCGGCACCATTAGCAATTTCGGTCGCCATAAAATCAGGTGTTTTTTTCGCAGCTCTTATCGGTTCGCCGAACCAGTTATAAATTCCATCTGCACCAATGGAATAACCGCCAGTTGAATGGTCAGCAGTTGCCACAACTAAAGTGTTCTTGTCCTTTTTCGCAAACTCAATTGCTGCTTTATAAGCTTTTTCAAAGTCCTCCATTTCACTCATGGCACTAACGATATCATTGTCATGCCCTGCCCAGTCAATCTGGCTTCCTTCGATCATTAAGAAGAAACCGTCTTTATCTTTGCTTAAGCGATCAATTGCTGATTTCGTCATATCTTCAAGTGATGGTATTTCTTCTGTACGGTCAATCATTTTTGGAAGGCCGCCAGGAGCAAATAATCCGAGAATTTGTGCGTTTTTATCTGCTAAAAGCTGCTCTTTGTTGGTAACATAGCTGAAGCCGTCTTTTTTGAATTCTTCAGTCAGATTACGGTCAGGACGTACAAAGTTTGAAGTGCCGCCGCCAAGGAGAACATCTATTTTATGTTTCCCATTAACTAATTCATTATAATAGTCGTCGGCAATAGCATTCATATTTTTACGATTTTCATCGTGAGCACCGAATGATGCAGGTGTTGCATGGGTAATTTCGGACGTAGCAACAAGACCTGTTGCCTTACCTGTTTCTTTTGCTGCTTCCAACACTGTTTTCACTTCAGATTTGTCGTTATCAACCGCGATCGCTGCATTGTAAGTTTTGACACCGGCTGACATCGCAGTCGCTGCCGAAGCGGAATCAGTTACGTTTTGAGCGTGGTCTTCAGGATAAGTCATTTGCTGCCCTACAAGGTATTTATCAAATTCTGTTTTTTCGGCAACAGGTGTATTTGGATCATCTTTTAAATAGCGGTGAGCAGAAGTATAAGATACTCCCATCCCGTCCCCGATCAGGAAAATAACGTTTTTGGCTTTTGCCCTGTTATAATTTCCATCAGCTTGTACATCTGTATGAGAAACTGTTCCGATTAAGCTTCCAATTGCCACTGTAGAAAGAACAGCAATCGGGAGAATCTTTTTTGTGAATTTGCCTTTAAACAATTATAAAACCCCCCTAATTAAATTAATAAAACCAACAGTTATAACTATACTGCCATTGTGTTAATCATTATTTAAGATAACGTAAATTTATGTTAATAATGCATTAAGTCTTAATGACATATATTTCGAAAACGATTGGAAGATTAACTCTAATTTTATCAGCGGTTTCTGCCTACCGGCTTTACTCTTTTTTATCGAAAGTTTTCGCCATCAGCGACCGCTATATATTATATTATCCTATCTCCAGGAATATAGTGGGGGAGAGAGATCTATTTTAAGGGGGGAAAGCTAATGGTTATTCATGTGGTACAACGGGGGGAAACATTGTGGGCGATTTCCCGGCGGTATGGTGTCGCGATTAGTCAAATTGTATCAGCAAATCAGTTGGAAAATCCGGACAGATTGGTGGTCGGGCTCGCGCTTGTCATTCCTGTTGCTTACCGGTCGCATGTGGTCCGGTCCGGTGAGACATTGTGGATGATCGCGCAAAGATACGGAACGACGGTTCAGGCGATTGTCCAGGCAAACCGGATTAGTGATCCCTCACGAATCAGCCCGGGAATGGTGTTAGTCATACCGGCAAGAACACATACTGTCCAACGCGGAGAAACCTTATGGCAAATTGCACAGCGATATGGGACGACGGTTCAAGAGATCATCAGGGCAAATCAAATTCAAGATCCGAATGCGATATTCCCTGGAACTGTTTTAACGATCCCTTTTAGAAAGCCTGTCATTGACGTCAACGCTTATACGATCAATACAGGAGAAACAGGAGCCAGGGAAGTTCGCGAGGTAGGCCGATATTTAACTTATTGGACGCCTTTTGCTTATAGAATGCGGGAAGACGGCGGATTGGATGCCATTAATGATGTGCCGATTATTCAGGCTGCTGTGGCTGAACGGGTTGTTCCGATGCTCTGCATCACCAACTTCACGGCGACAGATCCGGGATCCCGGCTCGCGCACACCATCCTATCAAACACCGAAATCCAGGACCGTTTATTAACCAATATTTTAAACATAATGAGAGAAAAAGGATACCGGGCACTAAACGTTGATTTTGAAAACGTTTATCCGGCTGACCGTGAGTTATACAATCAATTTTTACAGCGTACGGTTGACCGCCTGCATCCTGAAGGATACCTTGTTTCAACAGCGGTTGCTCCAAAAACGAGCGGTGAACAACAAGGCTTGTTGTATGAAGCACATGATTATCCTGCACATGGCCGAATCGTTGATTTTGTGATATTGATGACTTATGAATGGGGCTACAGGTTGGGGCCGCCACAGGCGATTTCGCCGCTCAACCAAATAAAGCGGGTTCTCGATTATGCTGTGTCCGTCATTCCAAGAAACAAGATTTTCTTTGGCTTTCAAATTTACGCGCGCGACTGGGTTCTTCCTCATGTCCAGGGACAAGAAGCAGAAACCTTCAGCCCGCAGGAAGCCGTCCGTCGAGCGATTCAATACGGAGCCACCATTCAATACGATCCTGTCGCTCAGTCACCATTTTTCCGCTACACCGACGCCCAGGGCCGCGGCCACGAAGTCTGGTTCGAGGATGCCCGCAGCGCCCAGGCAAAATTTGATACAGTCAAAGACTATCGCTTGCCCGGAATCAGCTACTGGGTACTTGGCTATCCGTTCCCGCAAAATTGGCTGCTTCTTGAAGACAATTTTACGATCCGGAAATTACGGTAGGGACAAAATGAGCTTCACGCTCCGAATTAGTGGAACAGAAGTCCTTCCAAGCCAATTTAATTTCGCAATCAAGGTTCACAACTTAACGCTAAGACTTTACTCCATCAAATAACAAAAGCTGATTCAATTAGTATTTCCCAGAAAATTGAACCAGCTTTTCAGTTTCTCGACTTTAATGACTTATAATAATGAATTAAATGCATATCAGGAGTATCATTTTGAATTGCTTTTAGCATTAATTTTTCAATTTCGATTAAATCACAATGAACTAGCGATTTAATGGAGCCTTGTATCATCTCTTCTTCACTCACTACTGTCCATTCCAATTTGAATCCATTCATCAGAGCCAGAGTTCTGAAAAACTCTCGTTGCGTTCGTCCGTTTCCTTCCCTAAATGGATGAGCTGCATTTACATGATCGAAATAGTATGCTAATCTAACTGACAATTGTTCTTTATTCTTTTCGTTTTTCAAATAACCTTCTGCCCTTAAGGGAGCCGTCACGCTCTCTTTAAAATACGTACTTATTACACTATGCCGTGCAAAAAAATTACCTTTGGATATATCAACAGTTCTAATTTGACCATCCCAATCGAAAAGATCTTGAAATATATGCTTGTGAATGGCTTGTAAATGACCTAAATCGAAATTGCCTGTAATAGGTTTTTCCATAAGTTCTAAGAGTCTGCGTCCAGTAAGGATACGTTCTACGTTATTGAGTTTATCTAGTTCTCTAATATTCAACTTATTTTTTAGAATTGCTGTTCCAGGATATAGATATGGATCACTCATTTGCAAGTTCTAGAACCTTTCTTAGAAATTCTTCTTCTGAGAGGATCCCTAAAACTTTCGCCTTTATTAATTCTTCTTCTCTCTGTTCTAAATTAAATCCTTCAATTGATAATGTACCTTTTACCTGTCTCATCCCGTATTCTATATCAAAAACAGGTCTATTTGACAACGGATCATTGCCCCCCTTCTTATTTATTTGTCCGTTCTGAGAATTCCTGTTAATAGTCTTGATCTCATTTAACATTACCTTGTTTCTGGTGAATGTCTGACTAACTCTTTTGTTCCTTTTGTTTAATAACCCTTTTGTCTTTCGCACTTTAACATTCGCAACAGGAGTTTTTAACTCAAATCCATTTGCAGGCATAAAATTCAACGTTCCCAACTATTATTTAGTTCTTTCAATGGAATGTCAGTCATAAATTGTTATTTGTATTATAACATTTTTCGCAAAAAAATTCAGAAACCGACATAAAACCCTTGTTTACAAAACTGTTGCTGGTGGCAGAGCAGCGATATTTATTTTGTGTAGATTTTAATTCAATACCGAAATTTCGCCAAAATATGATAAAAAATCTTCTATTCTCGCTCTATTAAAAATATAAGAACGCGCATTTCAAATTAACATCTAGGTTAGCCCTTTTCTATTTATCAAAATTAGCCCCGCGATAATCAGCAGCATACCTAAAATAGCGATGATGCTCAGCGTATGTCCAAAGATGAAGTAATCCAGCAAAGCAGTTACTGGCGGTACACAATACAGTAAACTTGTTACATTTGTAAGATTGCCGATCCGAATCAAATAGAACAGGAGCATCGAAGCACCGATTGAGATAACCAACACCATCCATGCAAGGGCAATCCAGAACGTTATTGTCCAGTTGACGGACGACGACTCGAAAATCGGCGTTAACAGGAGTAATACGACGGATCCTCCTGTATATTGAATCGCCAAATTAGTTGGCATGCTTACTGTGACGCGCTTCTGCAAAATGGTCCCGGCAGTAATAAAAGCAAGCGATAGAAGCGTACTGCTTATTCCTAAAACTGAAAGAGTTCCGGCGAAAATACTATCACCGACAACTAAAACCAAGCCAGCTATCCCCAATATTAACCCTGCCCATTTGCCGAAACTTGTTTTTTGCCTGGTTGCAATAGTAGTTAAAATTGGCTGTGCCCCAAGTATGATAGATAAGATTCCCGGGGAAACTTCGTACGCTAGCGCCAGAAAGAAAAAGACCTGGTATCCCGCTTGTAAAAACAAGCCCGTAATCAATATATTTCGCCATTCCGCAAAACTTTTTGGGATGGGAGATTTTATCAATAAACAGATTAGCCACATGATCAGCATCGATAAAACAAAACGAAGTGATACAAAAGCGAAAGGGGTTGAATCATGCAAACCAAGTTCAACGAATATTGCTCCGCTGCTCCATAATAGAACAAATAATACTGGTATTAAACTATTTTTCAACTCAGGTTTTAAATTAGGTACCCTCTTAATTTGTTCTAACATCATGGTTAGGCTCCCCTTTACGAAAAATTCACTCACACACAAATAATAATAGATTAAGAAATAGTTTACGCTACATAAATATTATCATTAACAATGGTGAAATGAATCTTTATGCTGTCTTATCAAAGCCGGGATGAGGCTGCTCCTCCCGGCTTTGATATTAGTTACTGTATTACTCATGCTTATAACATCATTACTGATTTTTTTATCAAATACTTTCCTCTCAAACCTTTTCAGGTCTAATCGCAAGTGATACAAGGAGCCCGATACCAAGGAGTAATGCCAGTGATTCAAATGTTAAAAGATAGCTGCCTGTTTTTAATAAGGAAACGGCAATGATCGGCCCCAGAGTTGCACCGATAAATAAAATAAACGTGTAAAGTGTGACAGCAATTCCGCGTGCCTGCCCACCCAATTGGCCAACAAGCGTGATCAATGTTGGTACCGTTACTCTCCTTTCAACCGGGAACATTTCCACTACGTATACTAACGCAGCTGGAGCAAACGTTGCTGCGACTAACCCTTGTATCGCGAAAAATCCGCTACTGGGGAAAAAAGGACTTATTGAGTCTGAAAATGAAGGCGAAGGAACAACCCGGAGATATAATTACTTAAACATAAAAAAAATCCTCTTAATCCAGGAATTAATTGAAGAAGGATACACTCTTGATGCGGCAGCCAAAAAAGTCGAAGACCGCATGAAAAATATTAATGATGTATTCCTTAAGCTAGCGAACACTGCTTCTAATCAAACCGATACTGACTAATTTAATAAAAGAAAAGCCGATCCCCGTCATTGCACGGTGATCGGCCTTTTTTATGTCTTAAATATGCTCCGGGAATTAACAATGGGAAAATCGACTTGTGAAAGACTTAACGAATGAATGAAGATTCTACATTAGCAAGTGCGTCATCGAGCCAACGAGGATGCATTTTTATTAAATCGGCTGGCAAAGCATCTTTATGAAAAAACTGCACAGCCAAAGATTCTGGAGAATTACACTGCAGTTTACCACCGACAATCTCAGCGAGAAAACAGGTGGTCACAAAATGGACGTTTTTTCCATCTGTATATTGAAATACTTGAGAAGCAGGGTCAGAATAAACGCCAATTAATTTTTTGATGCTGATTTGTAAGTTGGTTTCTTCCTGGACTTCCCGCACAGCAGCTTCAGTTACTGTTTCACCTGGCTCCACATGTCCGGACGGAATCCCCCAAAGCCCTACATCAGCACGTTTTTGCAACAAAACCCGATTCTCTTCATCCAAAATAATAACAGCAATTCCCGGGTGAATTTCATCAATTCGTTCCATGGCAAATTCCTCCGTTCATATCAAAACCCCAATTTCGCATGCATTCATTTAACATACATCTAAAAGTTCACGTTCTGAAATCACTTTAAATCCTTCCTGTTTAAGCAATGCTGTGGTAACACCTTTACCGGAAGTTTTCTTGTTCCGGAAGCTGCCATCATAGATTATTTGCGATCCGCAGGAAGGGCTGAATTCTTTTAAAACGATGTAAGTCGCATTTAACTTTTTTGCTAATTCTAAAGTTTGATAGGCCCCTTTAATATAAAGATCTGTCACATCTTCGCCCGATCTCTCAACAACCCTTGCTGTACCAGCTAACACTTCTTTTCCCGTTCCACCAATAATCTCTGCCGGCTCCCTCGGAGTTGAAAAGCCTCCTAAAAGTTCAGGGCAAACCATCACTGCTTTATCCTGGTCGACCAATTCCTGAATCTTCTTTTCAAGACTGTCGGTCCCATTGTAACGGCATTTCAAACCTGCAAGACAAGAACTGACAAGAATCATCTGTTATAACTCCTTTAAATAGCTGTAATTTTTTCGAAAAACAGTACTATTTGCTGCTTCCGGTGATGTTATTGCTTGTTTTCTCAAAGCACAAGTTAACTGTGCGTTCATTGGATCGGGTACGATGCATTTTATTGGCTGGAACAGTGAACATTTCGCCGGGCTTCAATGAAACTGTCTCACCGCCTTCTAGATCTATAAAAAGTTCACCTTCTAAAACATAGAATAATTCATCGCAGTCTTCATGTTTATGCCAGTGATATTCTCCGTCAATTACTGCAATTCTCAGAGCGTGATCATTTATTTCACTGACAATGAAATTCGCATAATCACGTTGGTCTTTGACCAAATCCAATAGATTCAAAACTTTTAATTGCCCTTTTTTGTCCACTTTCTTTTCTCCTTGTGTCATATATTCATAAGCATAACGACTTAGATCATATAACTATGTATTACTCTCTCTTTATAAGTTAGCATAATAAAATGGCAGAGATAAGGCCCAAAAATGGCGAAGTTGACGATATGTCTGAAAAGTTGATGATAAATTGGCCGAACTTGACGATATATCTGCAAAGTTGACGATAAAACGGTCGAACTTGATGATATATCTGAAAGTTGACGATAAAACGGTCGAACTTGATGATATATCTGCAAAGTTGATGATAAAACAGTCGAACTTGATGATATATCTGGAGAGTTGGTTCATACAATCTTTTTGATGCCAATTAATTTATGAACACGGGAATACACTTTAAAAGGGGGCAACTCAGTTTTTCATGAGCCTGCCCCCCTTTAATTAGGAAATAGTAATCGATTTTTCGGCTATTACGCCATTTGCTTCTACCTTTAATATAATCTGGCCTTTTCCCAATCCAGTCAGTTGTCCGGTTGCAGTGTCAAAAACAGCAATGTATTTCTTTGATTCTTTGGCCTTAATCAGGGCTTCACCTGTACCAATAAAGACATTTTCGCTTCCGGTCCAATTGACACTTGCCGGGTATCGGAGCGGAAAATTCAAGCTTCCTGCTTGATGTCCGGTAGCCTTTACTTCGACTGTCTCACCGGTCGTAACCGATTCTGGCGCCTCCATTGTTACACCTTCAAGCAGTGGATTTACCTTGGCGCGTACCCATTCTGTGTCATGAATCGGACTCTGTTCACTCGATTTTTCCGGTCCTCTTGCTTTTGAAGGAACAGGTGTCGGGTCGATGCCAAACATTGTCCATGCATAAAAACCACCGTCATCAGCCGAACCGTATGGTGCTTTTCCAGCAGGGCCAACAACCATGTAAGGAACTCCGTCCACTCGTTCGACATTTACATTATGGGCGTGTCCGGATATATAAAGAGCCCCTTTTCCATTCGAATCTTCTCTAAATTTCGTCAACCATGTTTCAATTAGTTCTGCTTCTTTTCGGTCTGTTAATTGACTGTTTTTCGTCGATAGTGGATCCCGGGTTGGATGATGCCCGAAAACGACGAGATTCTTAATATTTGGATCACTCGCTGCAGTCTCCAATGTTCTTTTTAATTCTATTAATTGGTTGAAATCGGAGGTACGGAAGCTTCCGGTTGCTGAATCCAGGAGAACAAATTGCGTACCCTTATGTTCAAAAGTGAACCTATTTTCTTTAAAAGTTTGCAAAAAGTTGTCCAAATTGCCAGTACCCATTATTTCATGATTTCCGGGAACATAATAAATTGGCAGCTGATCGCCGACTTCTTCTTCCAATATCCTCTTAGCAAGCGCAAAGTCCTCAGGGTAGGCAGTATCAACGAGGTCACCGCCAATGATTAAAAATTCAGGTTTTTCCTTAATTATTTCCTGTAAACTTTCCTTGGCGAGCCGTACTTGCTGACTGTCGGGTGACTTCCCGACAAATTGGCTGTCAGCCATCACAGCAAACTTCCAGCGATCCTCCGCAAGATTTGCGTTTTGCAGCACAAGAGGATCCGCTTTTTTCGACACTACTGGCACCTCAACAGTCGGACTCACTTTGACTGCCAAATCATCATAGACGAGCTGACCGGTGTATTGTTTCGCCTTGTTTGTTTCAATGGCGCCAATCGTTCTTAACTCAAGCGGATAAGAAACACCTGCAGGCACTGGAATTTCAATTTGTTTCCAACCTGTCCATGTGACATACGGGCCGTAAAGGTAATGATTGCTTCCATCAGCGCCGCGCGTCGTAAATGACATCCATTCCCCTTTTCCGTCACCTTTGACCCACATACTGATCGATTGCGGCTCACCCGGAAGGATAATCGGTTTAACCGGATGAATATTAGCCGTCCGCGTTCCCGTTGATTTCGCAAAGTCAAAATTAACTTTGATTCCGCTCCCGCTTAAGCCCTCCCCTTTTTCAATCGTTCCCGTTCCGCGGGCGGAGGAAAAGCGCCATTCTGACAAATCTTCCATTTTCGAGACGTACTCTGTTTTTAATCCGACTGTGACAGGAAGATATGCCTTTTTTTCATTTACTGTAAGTGTCACTAGAGTCGATCCTTCATTAACCTTTGTACTGACGGAAAACGTGCCTTCCGCCGTCATTTGAATATCAATGATTGATTGGTCGTAATCCAGGCTAACATCTTGAGGTTCAATAGGTGCTGAGTAGCCATTTTTGTCATATCCAATGATCGAAAATTGGCCAGTCGCCCCTTTTGCAAGTCCAAGTCTTGGAATATTTGCTTCTATTCGTTCCAGTTCACTTAGCACATAAACTGGACTTGTTCCTTTTATGCCTGTGGCTTGAGCTTCTACATCCGCTTTACCTGGCTTTTTGGCACGGAAAATCCCGTCTTTTTCAAACTTTCCAACGGAACCGGGTTTGGTATCCCACTTTATTTGTCCAGTTTCAACAGGATCGTAAGCATTATCGAAACCAGCAGCAGAAAAATTCCGCGTCAATCCGGGAAATACACGATTGGAATTTTCCTAGTTTGATTGCGTAAACACTTTAAAGCCTGTCAAGATGCCATTGCCCTTCGCTGTAAAGATACCAATTCCATTAGGTACTGCCCGTTCCGTTCCGTCAGAAGGACTATTGACCACTTCCGCATCGTCTTTGCCGGGAGTCCGCGCCACCATGGTTGTGGAGCCGCCACCATCTAAATTAAGGGCATGATGTGCTCCGAACTCCTTCATAAGTGCGCCCATTTCGCGCAGAGTCATACCACGGCTGCTTGCTTGACGGCCATCAACTGTTACTAAATACATCTGTTTTCCGTCAGCAGAGTATCCTACTGCCGTACGAGGAGCTGTTACTTTATCATCCAGGGATTGAACTTGTCCCTCTTTAACAAGAATCGGATTTCCGCCAATCGCAAATTCGAATGGTTTCCCATTTGGAACCTTTGGAGAATATTGAACCGATATCTCGTCCCCTGATTTAAGCTGCTTTAAGATGGATGCGCCTGATTCACGGCCTACCAATACAAAAGAGTTTTCAGTGATTTTGCCGCTCCCAATATGATCATGGCTGTCAATCACTTTACCGTTTTCAACAATTACTTCATGTACTGACCCGCTATTGCTTACTGCTCCGCTTCTGGAAGCTTCTCCCCAAAGCGAAGAATACAGGCCAATACCATTTGCCGGGATGCTGCTTTGGTTTAATGACGCGAGGGGATGCTCGTTCCCATGAAAAGTGATGACACCTTCGAGGAAAATTTGTGCAAGCTGCCCAATTCCGTCAGCATTGATTCCAGCTGCCTGCTGCCATCCTGGTTCCGGTCCTTTTACGAGATTTCCACTCTGAATTTCTGCACCAAGCGGGGCTTTCGTACCGTTAATATCAAAAAAGTCACCATTAACGCCGGCTATTGCACCATTGCGCCTGGCTGTTTCCGATAAACGCTCAGCTTTTGATACTACACCCGGTTGAAGAAGATCTGCGGTTACAGCTTTGTTCCCCAGATCTACTTTCAACATTTCTCCATTGATCCAACCGCGAGCATCAAACCGTTCAAAGGTTGTTATTTCAACACCCGTTCCGATACGTTCTGTATGCTTATTTGTTACAAGCGTTGTACTGTCCGGGTTTTCAATAACTGTTTGCGGTTCATCTCGTTTTGAAGATTGCGCAGGGCGCTTGTCAAGAACAGGGGACCATTCAGCATTTTTAGCTGAATTCGCCAGAGTCGGTGATACAGTACCCGCCATTAATGAGATAACAAGACCCAAAATGAATAAAAATCGCAGTTTAGACACAGTACTCCTCCTAGTATAATGAGATCATCTTTCTCTATTAAACTAGCAACTATTTTTTAATCTGCAATGAATTTCATGTAAATATTTTCAGTATTACAAAAACAGTCCATAATACCCATTCATAAGTAAAAAAAGAAAAAAGGCTTCAATCCCGAATGAATTACGTGATTGACTCCTTTTTAACATTTCATAGTTTTCCTCAGCTTTAATTTTGTCCCTCCAGTTTCTTGTAATGCCCGATCTTTTCTTCTATCTTCTCAAGGTTTTCCGCCAGTGCTTTCATTTCATCCAAAACTTTTCTTTGATGGAGCTCCAACAATTCTCGTCTTGCCGTTATTGTAGATTCTCCCTGACTTCGCAGGTCGGAAAAACTTTTCATGTCGTTAACTGTCATCCCTGTGATTCGCAAACGGATTAAAAAATGAATCCACGATATATCAGTTTCCGAATACTGGCGATATCCATGTTCATTTCGATCTACTCCCTTAAGCAGCCCAATTTTTTCATAATACCGTAACGTATGTCCACTTAGCCCGGTGATCATTGAAACTTGCTGAATCGTAAATGATTTTTCCATGTCTATCATTATAACAAAAGTATTGCTTTAGAGTGCACTCTAAAGTGTAGCATTAATCATGAATTGGTGCTGGACAAATAGAGGGGCGCCGTTATACCCAGGATTTTTACTGCGAGGAGGAAAAAGAAATGATTAATGAACGTTATGAGCGTGGTTGGCAGAAGCTTATGGAAATAGACGGGGAAGGGGGAAAACGTGTAATAGATTCACTAAAAGATATTGCTCCTGATCTTGGTCAATATGTTGTTGAATTTGCCTTTGGCGATATTTATTCACGGGAAGGACTGGATGTGCAACAACGTCAACTGGTTACAATCGCATCACTCACTACCCAGGGCGGCTGCGAACCACAACTTAATGTCCATATCAATGCTGCACTCAATGTTGGCCTTTCGCCTGATGCGATAGTAGAAGCGATTATGCACTGTGCTCCTTATACTGGATTTCCACGAGTGCTCAATGCAATCTTTGTCGCAAAACAAATTTTTGAGGAGCGTAATTTAGGAATTTAGCTTTTTTTCTCAAAATCATTTACTTCGAAGCAAAGATGAATCTAAAAGAAGCTCATTGCCATTTTAGGTGATGAGCTTTGTGCGCTTTAATGATTTAAACGCAATAATTTCCTATTTTATTCCGCAGTTTTTCAACAAATAATGTTTCGTATGTCCGCATTCAGTGAAGATGTTTTTTCATGGTGGACAATGAACGTTTGATTGTCCTTCCACGGGGGTCTCCCTGTTTCGCAAATTATTTTATCCGCGGTTTTATACTTTTTATCCGCGGTTTTGGACCGTTTATCCGCGAAAAAATCTATATATCCGCGAAAGTGAGCATTTTATCCGCGAAAAAATTAATATATCCGCGAAACAGGAAAGCACATGCGGATCAGCCATCGCAAATTTATTTAAACCAGCCCTTTTCTTTTGACTGCGAAATGGCTTCGATTCGATTCGTTACTTCCAGTTTTTCTAAAATCGTTGAAATATAGTTTCGGACGGTTCCTGCTTTAATGCTGAGCTGATCAGCGATTTCTTTCGTATTTTTCCCATCTGCGACGAGTTCGAGAACTTCCTTCTCCCGCTCGGTAAGAGGGTTTTCCTCACTATATACATCATCCATCAGCTCCGGGGCATAAACGCGCCTTCCAGCCATCACACTGCGGATTGAGCTCGCCAATTCCTCGCTCGGGCTGTCTTTTAATAAATAGGCGCTAACCCCCGCTTTCAACGCCCGTTGGAAATAGCCAGTGCGGGCAAATGTTGTAAGAATGATCACTTTGACGCCTGTTCCTTTTAGCTGTTCAGCTGCCTCAAGCCCGCTCATTTCTGGCATTTCAATATCCATAATGCAGACATCCGGTTCGTATTGCTGCACAAGAGTCAGGGCTTCTTTTCCATTACCGGCCTTGCCGACCACTTCCATATCATCTTCCAAATTAAGTAACGATCCTAAAGCGCCCAATACCATGCGCTGATCTTCGGCAATGACAATTTGAATCATCCAAGCTCCTCCTTTTCTACCTGCTTAACAACATTTGGTACCTTTATGATTAGAGTTGTTCCGTCCTGTGTGAAAATTTCAAGGCTTCCATTTACAAATTCCAATCTTTCTCTCATGCCAATCAGCCCATACCCTTTTGAAAAGGCCGCTTCGCTCATATCGCCAATGCCATCATCCCGCACTTTCATAACGATCTCATTTAATGATTGTTCAATCGAAATATAACAATTTGAAGCGCCGCTATGTTTAACAACATTGTTGATTGCTTCTTTCAAACACATGCTTAACATATTCTCAGTCAGCAGCGAAACATTCGTAAGCGCGAAATCTTCTTCGCATACAATATTAATTTGCGCTGCTTTTAGTATTTGTTTGACGCGGGTTATTTCCTCATTCAATCTTATACCGCGCATTTCCGAGACCATCTTCCTTACTTCATTCAACGCCGTTCTGGCGGTTTGTTGAATGTCCTTTAATTCATTCCGGGCTTGTTCAGGGTCTTTATGAATTAGCTTGCGCGCCAAATCGCTCTTAAGGCCAATCAGTGAGAGCCTTTGTCCCAGCGTATCATGAAGGTCACGGGCAATTCGCTGCCGCTCTTCAATTTTTCCTAATTCGGCAATCCGTTTATTGGCATCTTCAAGTTTTTCTTCAAGCTGTCCCCGCTCTTTTCGATTATAAAGACTGAATGGGAGAAGGATCACACTAATCCAAATGATAATCACAAATGGCAATTGCTGTACAAACAACTGCTCCTGCAGGACAAATTTAGAGTTTATCGCAACGGTATAGCTGACTAAATGGATAATGTAGATCGCGATAAAAGCCCCACGCGTTTTTATATTGCCTATAAAATACGCAATGTAAAAAGAAAAATAGACATAATTAAAAAGGTATGTTGATGAAACGGAAATACCGATCAAGATACATGACCATAAATAAACGGACCATCCCTTCGAAATAAAAGCAATGCGAAAGGTGATAAAGAATAAAATCGTCAACAAAATCCCAACAATAATTTCGGTCGTCGACGATGATTGGAAAATAAAATAAAACGGCAATATGCTAAGAACGGCCCAAAAATAAGGGGAAATGCCATTGGTTTTTTGGAAGATCTTATACTTATTTTTCATGACTGAACCTACTTTTCCGACATTTTGATACTAAAAAAGGGCTTGTTAACTTATCCAAATGAAAAGTTTTAAGCCCTTTCTATTATGATATATGTTTAGTGCACCATTTGTACAGCCAAGTCTTAATTGGATTCAGCACCATTGAATTTAGATAGCGATTTGATGTGCTTAAACCCTACAAATTGTTTGTTTTGTTCGTCCCATAAGCGGAATTTCAATGAACTCAGACTCGTAGCCAAAGTGATCGTCGGCACGTTCTGCAACGGGGCAGTGTTTTCGTGCACCGCTTTAAGTTTATAGTTCGGTACCCTCGGGCTTAAATGGTGAACATGATGATATCCGATGTTACCTGTCAGCCATTGCAGAAGCTTCGGCAGCCTATAAAAAGAACTCCCTTCAACGGCTGCTTTCACATATTCCCAGTCTTTGTCTTCCTCGAAATAAGAATCTTCAAATGTATGTTGCACGTAAAACAGCCAAATTCCGAGAGATCCTGAAATAAAGAAAATTGGACCCTGTATGAGCAGGAAAGACTCCCAGCCGAGTGTCCAGCAAAGCAGGCCGGCCAAAGCAAGTACGGAAAGATTTGTAATATAAGTGTTCAAGCGTTCTTTCAACCTTGCACCTTTTCTGTTGAACCTGTTCTTTATGAGGAAGGCATAGATGGGTCCTAAGCCGAACATGACAAATGGATTCCTATATAACCGGTAAGCTATACGGCTCCAAAAAGGAGCTTGCAAGTATTCATCGACCGTGAGCACCCATATATCCCCGGTACCGCGTTTATCGAGGTTGCTGCTTGTTGCGTGATGGACGGAATGGTCGTGCTGCCATTGACTGTATGGAAATAATGTCAAAATTCCTGTGATTGTGCCAAGAATCTTGTTAGCGCGCCGATTTTTAAAGAAAGAGTGATGACAACAATCATGAAATATAATAAACATCCGCACTAAAAATCCGGCGGCAATTACTGACAATCCTAGAGATAGGAAATAAGAAATGGACAGGCTCTGATATGCAAGGAACCATAGCAGAAAAAAAGGCGCAAACGTATTGATAAGCTGCCATATACTGTCTCTCAAATTAGATTTCTCATATGGGGCAACTTGTTTTCTTAAAGTGAGTTGTTTTTGTTTTGTCATTTTCGTTATTTCCCTTCCACAATAGATAATCACATTATAAAGGTATTAAACTGTTCTTTGCAGTCATAACTGTCATGTACAAAGCATGACAAATATCATATAAAAGGAAATGCTAGTCGTTTTAAACTGGACTTACAAAAAGTACATCTTCTATAAAAGATGCACTTTTTTTCATCCTATATACAAAACAATAGTAGATGGACCAGAATAATCCTGAAATGAATCCGACACTACAAACAAGGAGTGATAGATCCGGTTGTACAAAAATAAATATGAAAATAGAAAAGAGCAAAGCCCCCAATGTTGTACCAATTGTTTGGCTATTTTCATCGCCGCCTAATTTGTTGCTAACCAATACAATGCTTCCCCAACTAACAGCCGCAATTAATGCAAGCAATATTCCAGACATTCTTAAATACCCCTTTCTCTCTGTTTCATTGCTTTTCCCTACTTTAGTGAAAAATGAAACATATATTGTGATAGAAGGAATATTTAGTTTTTTCAGAACGTGGTCAACTGAACCCCGTTTGGTTTCAATCTTTCAGAAACAAAAAAACTGCCAAATTGGCAGCCCGAACATTGATTTTCATGCTATGCTTCGGTAGTATCGTTATTTTAGAGGAAAATACCGAAACTTAACTTCCCCGATGACAGATTCATATGAAATGAATCCGAATCTCCGACTATCCTTGCTAACTGAGCGATTGTCTCCCATGACAAACAGATAGCCTTTTGGCACCTTTGTTTTTCCAGTATATTCTTGTAATGTAAAATCTTCTGTCAGCTTTTGATTAGGCAACATAGTTTGTTTGGCTTTTTCGAGGTACGGTTCCGAAACAGCTGTTTCGTTAATATATAAAACATCGTCTTTTACTTCGATCGTGTCCCCAGGAAGCCCGATCACCCTCTTAATATATTTTTCATTTGCATCTGGTGCATTGAAAACTATATTATCAAAGTGGTCAATGTGACTGATTTTGCTGACGATCACCTTGTTCCGGTCCTCAAAAGTAGGCCGCATAGACTCCCCAAAAACCGTTACAGGTGAGAATAAAAAATGTCTGCAAATGAAGGCAATTAAGAACGCAAACAACAGCGACTTTATCCAGGATATTATTTCTTTCTTTGTATCTTGTTTTTCCAAAATCTCGCCACTCCTTTTGGTAAAAAATCGCATGCATAACAAGGCTAAATTATGAGATAAAAATAATTTTTTAATGGTTTTATGGCTTTATTGAATACATTCAACCATAGCAGTTTCCTATTAAGGCGCTAGAAATAGCGCCTTTTCTTTAATGTCCATTCAGCTGATACTTCCAGCTTTGTAGTATGGATAATCCATTTGTTTTTGAATTTCCGAAACAACTTCTGTTCCGGAAAGAAGTTCACAGATGTACAGACCAAGATCAACAGACGTAGCGACGCCTCCGCCAGTAATAATATTACCATCTTTGACAATCCGCTCATTGCTGACTTTGTTTGTGTATAATTTCAGCAGGTCAATAGCGTTGGAATGCGTGGTTGCCCTTTTATCTTTTAAGAAACCGGCTGCCCCGAGGAGAAGTGAACCAGTACAAACTGAGATTTTATATGTTACTGGTTCGGCTGTTTTCAGCCAGGCGATAAATTTCAGATCATTTCTTAAAAATCTTGTCCCCATTCCGCCCGGCACAAAGATTAAATCGTATTCCGATAAATCGGGACGAATTCTATTAACCTTAAAGGTAATTCCACGGTCATCACTTATTTCCTCGCTCATCGCACACAAATCCCAACTCAAATCGTCTCTATAGCCCATTGTCTTTAACCGCGTAATTCCATCAAAAAATCCAATGAAATCCAAGGAAGTTAACTGATCGAAAAGAACAAAAGCGATTTTCATATTTATCCACACCATCCTCTAAGAAAAAAAATTACTGGCCTCTATTGAGATATCGCCGATTCTGATTCCAATTCCTGATTTGAGGTATCCTTTGCAATAAAGATAATAGCGATAATGACCATTAACATGCCGGAAAATGCTCATCATACGGTTAATTCTCTAAAGGTCGTAAAATTCCTTCTTCGATTAAGATCAATAAAAATAGAGCTGCCCCAGCGACAGCTCAAAATCTTTATTAAATACTGACCTACTTTTAAAAAGCTCTATCCTACTCAAGGATTAGCCTAAGATATTTAACATCCACATTCAGATTGTTCATCTTGTACTAAAGCGGTCAACGGAAAATTCATCGTCTTCCATGCTGCTATGCCACCATTAAGTTCTTTTACTTTGTAGCCTTTTTCTAAAAGCAGCAAAGATGCTTTTGCTGCAGTGTTACACCATACATCCCAGCAATACAAAATAAGTTCTTTATCTTTTGGGATTTCCTCTATACGGCTTTCCATTTGTGAGAGCGGAATTTCCAGCGCACCCTGAATCTTTTCTCGTTTTAAAGATGGATCTCCGTTTCTCACATCAATAAGTAAATATGCGTCAGGATTTGCTTGAATTGACATCATATAATCCATTGGGCTAAACGTAGATTGTACACGGCTTTTGAAATAATCTATTTGATTCATTTTTTACACTACCCCTTTTAGAATCTTTTTTAAGTACCGTTTAAATAGAGCTTTTTCTTCATTATCGAGTGCTGCTAAAACATTCTGTTCTGATTGCTGCAAAATTTCCCAACATTTGTCCAAAGTCTGTTTCCCTTTTTCAGTAATACTCAGGCAGTAGGACCTCCTATCTTCTGGATTTTTCACTCTAGCTATATATTTTAGCGATTCTAGATGGTCAACATGGTCTACCATAGTGGTTCGGTCTATTTTTAGTTCTTCGGCAATTTCTTTCTGAGAAGAGTTAGGCATTTCGTTTACTTTGATCAGTACTCCATATTGCCTTGCATTAATTTCGTAAGTCTTCAGCTTGTCAATAAAGTCTAATTCTAATAGTTGAACTACTTTTCCCGCTAAAAATCCATACGACTCCAGGATGATACTTATTTTTTACACCCCCTCAAATAATCACTTGTTATGATAATCAGTATAACTGATTATTTTATCATTGTAAAGTTTTCCATTTGTTTTTTTCTCCCCGCCTATTTAACATGGATGATTATAAATTAAAGACAGAGTATGCCGGTATACAAAAGGTTGAAAAATTTGTAAACTATTTAAATTTTGCCGTAGAATTTTGAAATTCTTCTATAATAGGGGAATTCCTTTTTCTTTAATGCTGTTATATTTCTCACTTAAAATAGTCTTCAGAATATAAAAGAAGGGTTTCCGGCATTTATGTCAAATTTTATTATGGAGATTTATACATTCAGTGAGGGATCCTTATGGAAAATCAATTGGAGTTATTAGGCAGAAAAACTCAGGCGTTAAGTTACGAGTTAGCGATGAAAACTTCAGAAATACCTGCGCAGCAATATCTTCATGAATATGTATTTAATCTTCTTGGCGATTTTTTATGCCACAAAAATGAATCCATAAGGACTAAAATCATTCCGTTAGTAAATTCATTTGAACAAAACCCCGATAACAGAGCGGCGTTACTCGATCAGTGTATAAAGTTTATGACCATTTCCCGTGCGAGAATTTTAGAGTTTTTAGAAGCAGAAGTGGACAAATGCCAGCTCGCTGCTGATATTCTCATGCAAGTTACTAAACTACTCGACCATTTCTATCAGCTTTTTTTGAATACAATCACAAATCAAGATGATGACAATCTATCTTTATCACCTTGTCCACTTCAAGAATCTAACAATGATGTAAATGCCGCTTTAAAGGAACTATCCGATTTTAAAAAAGCTCTCATTGAAGCAACGATTTTCTCGATTACGGATAAAGATAACTACATTACATATGTGAATGACCAGTTTTGTGAGATTTCTAAATACACAAAA
This sequence comes from Bacillus sp. V33-4, assembly GCF_002860225.1. Taxonomy (NCBI): domain Bacteria; kingdom Bacillati; phylum Bacillota; class Bacilli; order Caryophanales; family Bacillaceae; genus Bacillus; species Bacillus sp. V33-4. The sequence goes on along the minus strand of NZ_PGVC01000012.1, from coordinate 62,191 downwards.
GCAGAACTGATGGGGCATAATCATCACATTTTAAATTCCCAGTTTCATACTGAAAACTTCTTTAATAATCTCTGCGGAACGATCGAAAAAGGGGATACTTGGAAAGGAGAAATCCTCAACCAGGCGAAAGACGGGACTAAATTTTGGGTGGATACGACGATTGTGCCTTTTGTTAATAAAAACGGGGAAATTTATCAATTCTTTTATATTCAGTACGACATCACAGAAAAAAAGAAAACGGAAGAAACTCTTCGAAAAGCTGAACAGTTATCAATGGTGGGTGACTTGGCAGCCGGGATTGCCCATGAAATACGCAATCCATTAACGTCTATAAAAGGGTTTGTCCAGTTAATGAATGAAACCGAAAAAGGAAAAGTGTTCACTGATATTATTTTAGAGGAGATCGATCGAATTAACTTCATCGTAAGTGAATTTATGGTTTTTTCAAAGCCTCATACTTATTATCTTAGCGAATGCAATGTAATCGAAATTCTCCGGAGCGTTATTAATTTTTTGCAACCGGAAGCACTTTTGAAAAATGTTGCAATTAATTACACACTGCCGCAGTACGAAGTTCATATTTTCGGAGAAAAAAATCAACTGAAACAAGTATTTCTAAATATTATTAAGAATGCGGTGGAGGCTTTGCCTAACGGTGGGCAAATTTTTATTACCACCGAAATAAACAGCCAGGAATTATCCATTTCAGTTCAAGACAACGGAGTCGGCATGACACCAGAAGAACTGAAAAAAATCGGCGAACCATTCTACACAACTAAAGAAAAAGGGAATGGGTTAGGACTGATGGTGAGCTATAAAATTGTCCAAAAACATAATGGAACCATTTTAGTCCACAGTTCGCTGGGAGTGGGTACAACATTTACGATTACTTTTCCGTTAACGCGCGGAGGAGAAAGTAGTTCCAAAAAAGAGAATGTTGTTTAACTGAACATTCTCTTTTTCACTTATGATAAAATTCCCCATTATAAACTCCAGCGTTAATACCTGCGCTTAGTTAGAAGCAAACTTAACATCGATGACCATGACTTCTGATCGGCTTCCGATTCTGAGCGGAGGCCCCCATATTCCAAATCCGGATGAAACGAAGGAGTGGAGATTTTCTTTTTGCAGATAGCCCCAATCATTTTCATACATTTTGCTAGTGATTAAATTGGCCGGGGCTAGTTGGCCCCTGTGCGTATGGCCTGACAACAGAACATCAATTCCGTTTTCCTTTGCTTCATTAAGCTCAACCGGCTGATGGTCCATCATAATAAGCGGTTTTGTTTTATCCAAATTTCTTAAAAGCGCGCTTGCTTCATTTCTATTTTCGTCGGTAAGGTCTTTTCTGCCAATCAGGTAAAACTGTTCATCAATACTTACAGACTCGTCCATTAACACCCGGATTCCGAGCTTCTCCATTTCGTCTAAAATCAATGCCGTATCATCACCGTAATAATCATGGTTGCCCAGCACGGCATATACGCCTAGAGGTGCGCTGATTTTTTTCATCGTCTCACTCATATTTTTTTCGAGAAATGGATCGATGTGGTCATCGATGATGTCTCCGGGGATTAAAATAATATCCGGCTTTTCTTCATCCACTACATCTACTAAACGTTGTAAATGCCTCTCCCCGACAATTGAACCTAAATGAAGGTCAGACACCATAAGTATCTTCACGTTTTGCTCGCCCGACTGTTTATCGATCTCAAGATGATAGCTGCGAACAACGGGGTTCCACGCGTTGAATGAGCCATAGACAAAAATGAACATGAAGATGGAAATGACCCCGATTCCTATCCAAAAAATCCCCCTCTTCTTCAATATATAGACCAATAGATTCGCGAGCGGCAGCAGGATCACACTGTATCCGATAACAACGAGCCAAGTGTGGCCCATCAATATTAAAGGCAGCATAGAAGAAAATTGCCCAAGAAAAATTGAAGCAGAAAATAAGACAATCACAGCAATATATGCCTTTTTATATGGAAAAGAAAATGTTGCCCTGAGCCAAACCCAGCCATTATACCCGACGTAAAAACAAATCAGGCTGTATGCTAAAATAGTAGTTATAATCATGAGGATTGTTGAAATAGACATTTTTTACTGTAACCTTTCCTTCTAACATAGTGATAGATCAACGATGGTGATTCTTTTGGACTAACTTTATTAAATCCTAGTTTTTTCATCTAATCCACTAAATTGCTTGATGAAGAAATGCGAAACACTGATTAGAAAATGTTTATACAAAAAAAATCCCCCGGGAAGACCCGGAGGATTTTATTGGTTAGTTTGCCACTATGTTTACAAGCTTTCCTGGAACGGCAATCACTTTGCGGACAGTTTTGCCGCCAATTTGCTCTTTTACCTTGTCGTCGCCCATTGCAATTTGTTCAAGAGCCTGTTTATTAGCTCCTGACGGAACCATTAATTTTGCCTTCACTTTTCCATTTACTTGAATAACGATTTCCACTTCGTCATCGACGAGCTTTGCTTCGTCGTAGGCAGGCCATGATTCGTAAGCAATCGTTTCATCGTGGCCAAGCTTATGCCAAAGCTCCTCGGCAAGGTGCGGAGCGATCGGTCCAAGCAGCTTCACAAAGCCTTCGATATACGCGTTTGGAAGAACCTCAGCTTTGTAGGCCTCATTGATGAACACCATAAGCTGGGAAATCGCCGTGTTAAAACGTAAGCCCTCATAGTCCTCAGTGACTTTTTTCACTGTTTGGTGGTATACCTTTTCCAAGCTTTGTGCACCTTCAACATCCTGCACTTTTGCGCTTAACGTGCCATCCTCTTCAATGAACAAACGCCAGATGCGGTCAAGGAAGCGGCGGGCGCCATCAAGTCCTTGTGTTGACCAGGCAATGGATGCGTCAAGCGGGCCCATGAACATTTCGTAAAGGCGAAGTGTATCGGCACCATGACTGTGGATAATCTCATCAGGATTGACGACATTGCCTTTTGATTTGCTCATTTTTTCATTATTTTCACCAAGAATCATCCCCTGGTTAAAAAGCTTTTGGAAAGGCTCTTTCGTATGGACGACACCGATGTCATAAAGGAACTTATGCCAGAAACGGGCATAAAGCAAGTGAAGTACGGCATGTTCGGCACCGCCGATATAAATATCAACCGGAATCCATTCCTTTAGCTTGTCTGGATCTGCCAGCGCTTCGCTGTTGTTTGGATCAGTGTAGCGAAGATAATACCAACAGCTGCCCGCCCATTGCGGCATCGTATTCGTTTCCCGCCGACCCTTTTTGCCTGTGTTCGGATCCACGACGTGCACCCAGTCATGAATATTGGCAAGCGGTGATTCGCCCGTGCCGGAAGGCTTGATTTCTGTTGTCTTCGGAAGCATCAATGGGAGCTGGTCTTCAGGAACCGTTGACATCGTACCGTCTTCCCAGTGAATGACCGGAATCGGCTCGCCCCAATAACGCTGGCGGCTGAACAGCCAGTCGCGCAGTCGGTAAGTTACTTTCTTCGTTCCAATTCCTTTGTCCTCCAGCCAGGCAATCATTTTTCGGATCGCATCTTCTTTGTTCAATCCATTTACGAACCCGGAATTAACATGCTCTCCATCACCTGTATAAGCTTCTTTCGTGATATCGCCGCCGGCGACAACCTCTACAATTGGAAGCTCGAACTTTTTCGCAAATTCGTAGTCGCGTTCATCATGGCCCGGTACGGCCATAATGGCGCCGGTTCCGTAGCTCGCGAGCACATAGTCGGCAATCCAGATTGGCATTTTTTCATCGTTTACCGGATTGATGGCGTATGCTCCTGTGAAAACGCCGGTTTTTTCTTTGGCAAGGTCTGTTCGTTCCAAGTCACTCTTGCTTTTAATTTGGTCTATATATTGCTCAACTGCGTCACGTTGCGCGGCGGTTGTTATTTTACTGACCAATGCATGCTCCGGCGCCAATACCGCATATGTGGCCCCGAATAATGTATCAGGCCTTGTTGTAAATACTGTAAAGGCTTCATCATGTCCATCGATCTGGAAGGTAACCTCCGCACCTTCTGAACGGCCGATCCAGTTGCGCTGCATGTCTTTGATACTTTCAGGCCAGTCTACTTCCTCAAGGTCCTCAAGTAGGCGATCCGCATAGGCGGTAATTCTCAACATCCACTGTTTCATTGGGCGGCGTTCGACCGGATGGCCGCCGCGTTCACTTTTTCCGTCGATGACTTCTTCATTCGCTAAAACCGTACCAAGGGCCGGACACCAGTTAACAGCTACTTCGTCAATATAAGCGAGCCCGTGCTCAAAAAGCTTGATGAAAATCCACTGTGTCCATTTGTAATATTCCGGGTCTGTCGTATTAATTTCCCGGTCCCAGTCATAAGAGAATCCCAGTGCCTTAATTTGGCGGCGGAAATTATCAATATTCTTTTTCGTAAATTCAGCCGGGTCATTCCCGGTATCAAGAGCGTACTGCTCCGCCGGAAGCCCGAAAGCATCCCAGCCCATCGGATGCAATACATTGTATCCCTGCATCCGCTTTAGGCGGGATAAAATATCTGTTGCTGTATAGCCTTCCGGATGGCCAACGTGGAGTCCGGAGCCGGATGGATACGGGAACATATCAAGCGCGTAAAAGTTCCGCTTACCGACAGCTTCACGTGTTTTAAAGGTCTTATTTTCCTCCCAAACTCGTTGCCATTTCTTTTCGATTTCCCGGTGATTAAAGCTCATCGTGTTTTCCTCCTGATTTTCATATATATTAATTGGTCTAATTGAGCTTTTTAAAATAAAAAACCCCTCATCCCAAAAGGGACGAGAGGATTATGTATAATCTCCCGCGGTACCACCCACATTAGTGAACATGTCACTCGCTTCATTCATCCTTAACGCGGTAAACGGCAAGCATTACTGCGATTTCATGCTTGCGACTCGAAAGGCGAGTTCATGATGTGCCCGGTTGACTTGCACCATCCGTCAACTCTCTAAAACGGGCTCCTGCATCATTACTATTCCTTCTCATTGTCATTTCTCATATCAGACTATAGAGATATTGTAAACAATTTCCCCCCAGGATGCAAGCAGGCTCATCCTGAAAGGAATGTAATATGTATATTATGCACAAGATGTGGCGAAGTGCATACATATTTTTGCTCAGATGGAAAGAACGAGACTTATAGAATAAATAATTTCCTGTCAAAACTGACCAATAATTAATTTTCTGTCAAAACTGACCAAGTAACGGTATTTTCAAATTAAAATCAACTTAACATCTGGTGCTGTACTTTCCTCAAATACATAAATAGGTATTTGTGCGCCTGTGGTGTTCCGCTACTAATTTGTTTTGGTCAATTTGCAATTTTCGTGACATATCGGAGTTGACTTTGCATTTTATCCGCGAAAATCTCATTTTATCCGCGAAAGTAAGCAATATATCCGCGAAAATTCTATTTTATCCGCGAAACCAAAACATATATCCGCGAAAATTCCATTTTATCCGCGAAACTCAGTAAAGGCCAACTTACTTGCACTGTAGAAAGAGAGACTGATCGCTCAGCCTCTCCATGTTTTTACTGTACTGTGTATCCCCCATCAATGACAACAGCCTGACCTGTAACTCCTTTGGCCTGATCCCCCGCCAGGAAGATTGCATAATCGGCTATCTCTTCTACTTCCAATAATCTCTTTTGCGGGACGAGCGGATAGATGACTTCCTCCAGCGCTTTTTCCAAAGGTACATTTCTTGTTTTCGCCAGATCGGCCAGCTGATTGCGGACGAGCGGCGTGTCGACGTAACCCGGGCATATCGCGTTTACGGTAATGCCGTGTTCGGCCGCTTCCAACGCGGCTACCTTTGTTAAGCCGATTACGCCATGTTTGGCACTGTTGTAAGCTGCTTTTCCGGCAAAACCCACAAGCCCGTTAATCGATGCCATATTAATGATCCTGCCAAATTTTTGCCGCTTCATTACGGGCAGTGCATGTTTGATTGCAACAAAAGGTGCAGTCAGCATCACTTTTATCATGAACTCAAACTTTTCAGTCGGAAAATCTTCGATCAATGAGACATGTTGCAGTCCGGCATTATTGATTAAAATATCGAGCGATCCAAAATGGTTAACTGTTTTGTTCAAAGCCTGCTCGATGTCTGCTTCTGAAGTAACATCGCATTTAATACCAATTGCGTTGTAACCTTCGCCTTGCAGCTGCGTGGCGGCCTTTTGAACAGCATCCTCTTGTATATCGGTCAGCACTACTTTTGCATGCTGCGAAGCAAACCGTTTGCCGATTTCATAACCGATGCCCTGTGCTGCGCCGGTGATGAAAACTATTTTATGTTCAACCATTCCGAAGCTCCTTTCTTAAATGCCTAAACCTAGAGAGAATAAAATGATCGCTAAAATTACCCCGATTGCCGGAACGATAACGGTCAAAGCGCCAACGGCATTATAAGCATCCTGATGGGACTCGCCACAAACCGCTCGTATCGTTGTTACAACGTAACCGTTATGAGGCAAAGAATCCAGGGCTCCTGAAGAAATCGCCGCAACACGGTGAAGGGCTTCCGGATTAACACCCAAATCCATATAATGCGGCGCGATAATTGGCAAAGCAATTGCCTGACCGCCCGATGCGGAACCGGTCATACCCGCAATCACGCTGACAGCAACCGCACCACCAATAAGTGGGCTGCCAGGTATGCTGGTCATCGCGTTGACAGCGGTTTCAAAAGCCGGAACAGCTTTAGCTACCCCACCAAAACCAACTACAGCCGCTGTATTTCCTATCGCGATCAGAGCCCCCATTGTCCCCTCTGAAACCGCACCCCAGAAATTATTGAAATACTTGCGGTTTAATAGATAAGTAGCAATAACACCGCCTAAAAGCGCTATAATAAGGGCGGATTGCTGAAGTGTATCATGAAAGAAGAATGAAATAACCAGAACAACCAGCAATGGTATAAGCCCCATAATCGGATGCGGAAGCTCTCTGCTCACAGTTAATGGATCACCTTCCCGTGAGACAAATTTCTCCCCTTTTTGAACTGCTTTCGTAATCATTCTCTTCAGCCACCAATAGCCGAAAATAATCATAAAGATGGCTACAATTAAACTTACTTCCCATCCTGCATAAGGAGAGGTTCCTAAAAATTCAATCGGAATCCAGTTTTGGATTTCCGGTGACCCTGCCGAAGTCATCGTGAACGTAACGGATCCAAACGCAAGTGCTCCCGGAATAAAGCGTCTTGGAAGATCAGCCTGTTTAAATAAGCTAAGCGCCATCGGATACACTGAGAAGGCAACAACAAACAGGCTTACTCCGCCATAAGTTAAAATAGCACATGCTGCTACCACAGCGATGACGGCATATTTCATGCCGAGTTTATCGACAATATAACGCGATACACTGTCTGCCGCGCCACTATCCTCCATTACTTTTCCGAAAATCGCCCCGAGCAGGAACATTAAATACCACGATGTAACAAATCCAGAAAAGCCGGCCATATAATTACTGACGAAGTTGGCGGCACCTTCTTCGACCAGCTGTGGAAACAATGGCATCCCGCTCAAAACCGCGACAAACAAGGCAGACAATGGACCGACGACAAGCAGGTTCATACCGCGCATTGTCAACCAGATCAATAAAGCCAGACCACCAATTAGTCCAATCATGCTAAGCATTTCTCTTCCCCCTTGTAAAAGTGAATGATCACAAATTATTGCAGTGTTATCCCCGTTTTTACTTCTTCAATCATGAGCTTTGGTTCTGTTGATTCTTGAACCTCTTCAATCGTAAAGCCGTCAAACACTTCAATAAGCTTTAGCCCTTTATCTGTAACATCGATTACGGCACGTTCTGTAATAATGCGTTGAACAACCCCTTTTCCTGTCAACGGTAAACTGCAAGCGTTTACAATTTTCGGATCACCATTTTTTGAAATATGCTCCATGATGACGATGATTTTCTTGGCACCATGGACAAGATCCATTGCGCCGCCCATTCCTTTGATCATCTTGCCGGGAATCATCCAGTTGGCGAGATCGCCATTTTCGGATACTTGCATGCCTCCCAAAATCGCGACATCAATATGTCCGCCACGAATCATCGCGAACGATTCAGCGCTATCAAAATACGAAGCTCCCTTGATCGCGGTAACCGTTTCTTTTCCTGCATTGATGAGATCAGGGTCTACTTCATCCTCGGCCGGATATGAACCAATGCCGAGAAGCCCGTTTTCCGACTGCAGCACAACCTGCTTTCTATTATTAATATAGTTCGCGACAAGCGTCGGCATGCCGATCCCGAGATTTACATAATCACCATCATTAATCTCCATTTCTGCTCTTCTTGCAATTCGTTCACGCAGCTCCATTGGTTTCGCTCCCTTCACAGCGATCTTGTTGTCAATCGTTCAATCCGCTTTTCCTGCCGGGCCATTAACAGTCCCTGCACATAAATCCCCGGCGTGTGGATATGATCGGGGTTTAATTCACCGATTGGCAGCAAATTTTCCACCTCGGCAATCGTGATCTTGCCGGCAGCAGCCATCATCGGATTGAAGTTACGGGCTGTTTTATTGTAGATCAGGTTGCCTGCTTCGTCTCCATAGGCCGCCCTGACTAAGCTAACGTCAGCTTTCAAGGCTGTTTCGAGCACATATTCCTTCCCTTGAAATTCCCTGACCTCTTTGTTCCTTGCGATCACTGTTCCAACTCCGGCCGGAGTAAAGAATGCCGGAATACCTGCTCCACTAGCCCGAATTCTTTCTGCAAGCGTTCCCTGCGGATTCAGTTCAACTTCAATTTCCCCGGCTAAAACTTGTCTCTCAAACTCCTTGTTTTCACCGACATATGAACCGATCATTTTTTTGATTTGCCTGTTTTTTAAAAGTAAGCCCAACCCCCAATCGTCGGTACCGCAATTGTTCGAAATAACGGTAAGTTCCTTTGTTCCTTTGTCGACGAGTGCGAGAATCAGCTGTTCAGGAATTCCGACTAACCCGAAACCGCCGACCATCAATGTTGCACCATCATGGATTTGCGATATTGCTTCGGCAGCACTCGCGTAGATTTTTTTCAATTGACACCCTCCTTTTCTAGATAGTCATTAATATAGATGCAAGAAGTATGCCAAAATGAAAGAACTGTACCCTCTTTGATTTTTCGAATTTTTTGTGAACATTTTTTCCGAAAATTCGGACTCTTAAGCAAGTTATTCCTGCTAGCTTCATAGATCATTAAATTGCTAGTAAACAGCCAGAGTATTTCGTAACCTGTTTCGTCCTTATCTTTGCGGCAGTTTTACTAGAAAGAAAAAAAGTCCGAAAGTCCGGAATCATTTCCGAACTTTCGGACTACAGCAATCGGTATTTATGCAATTTTTCATAAAAGGTCGATTTACTGATTCCAAGTGCCCTGGCCGCAAGCAGCTTATCTTGTTGATATTTTGCAAGGCTTTGCTCTAAAATCAGTTTTTCAGTGTCTTCGAGAATTTCCTTCAATTTTTTCTCACCGAGCGGATAAACAGAAGAGTTTGTTATATAATCCGGCAATGCTTCCATTGTAATCGTTTCACTATTCGACAAGTACACTGACGCTTCAATCACATTTTCGAGCTCGCGGATATTGCCGGGCCAGCTGTAGCTGTTAAGCAGCCGGACAACCCGCGCGTCGATTCCAGTGATCCTTTTTCCGGATTTCCTGGTGATCTTTTTTATAAAAAAATCGGTTAATCCGGGAAGGTCATCCATTCTTTCACGCAGTGGCGGAATCATAAATGGAATGACATTTATCCGGTAAAATAAGTCATCACGAAACTTTTTTTCGCCGAGCATTTTTTCGAGCGGACGATTGGTTGCCGCAATAATTCTGACATCGACGGACAACGGTTTTGTGGAGCCGACCGGTTCAATTTCTTGTTCCTGCAGGGTTCGGAGCAGCTTTACCTGCATATTTCCAGGCATGTCGCCAATTTCATCAAGAAACAGCGTACCCCCGTCAGCGAGCTGGAACTTTCCCTTTTTTCCACCTTTTTTCGCGCCGGTAAATGCCCCTTCTTCATAACCGAACAGTTCCGATTCCAGCAATTGTTCAGGAATTGCCGCACAGTTCATTTTGACAAACGGCTTGTGGCTCCGGGCGCTAAGCCGGTGGATACTGTGGGCAAATAATTCTTTCCCTGTTCCGCTCTCACCTCTAATTAGAACCGAGATATCGCTTGACGCAATCATTTTAACTTTTTCTTTTAAACTGCGAATCTGCTCCGACTCTCCCAATATGTCGTCGAGGCTGTATTTCACACCGCTGTCGATTTCCTGAATATATGAATGAATTTTCGTCAACAAACTCTTCACATGGCTGTTCATTTGCATCCATTCATAGGTATCCTGAAAAAAAACCGTCCCAAAAGCGCCGATTACTTCACCATTTGAGAAGATCGGCACACGGTTGGCAATCATATAATTACCTCTAATGTATTGCAGATCAGCAATTTCCTCTTTACCCGTTTCTGCTACAATATGCATCCTTGAGTTTTCAATGACGTTAGTGACGTGCCTACCGATCACTTCATCACGATCCACCTCTAAAAACTCGCAATATTTTCTATTCATATATATAATCTTGCCGTCCCGATCAACCACAACAAGAGAACCGAAAGCGTTCTCAATTATCGTCTCAATGATATCAACCGGGAGCTCCAGCAACGGTTGTTTCATTAGCCTCCCCCTATCATGAATGATGACTATATTTTATCACATTTTTCTGAATATAAATCTGCACTATTCGCTGCAGTTGGGCTGGCATCCGCGCCCCCTCTTTCGCGGATACTGGTCTTATCGCGGATATATCGTCCTATTTCGCAGATATATCATCTTTTTCGCGGATATATCGTCCTTTTTCACGGATATATCATCCTTTTTCGCGGATATCGTCCTTTTCGCAGATATATCATCTGTTTCGCGGATAAATCAAATCAGCCACCTGAAGTCCGCACAGGTGGCTAATCCTACAGTATTAAGAGGCATGTACTGCCAAGTGTTTTGTTTCCTTTATTTTGCGATCATAAATAATCGTTGTGAAAATGGCGATGACAAATAATCCGATGAGGACGGCAAACAGGATCGGCATCCCGTATAAGTCCGCCAAAATTCCGCCAAGCAATGGACCGATCATTCTGCCGCCGGTTGCTGTGCTGTTGACGACTCCCTGATAAAAGCCTTCCCGCCCTTTTGGTGCGAGGTCATGGGCAATCGTCGGGATGGCTGGCCAAACCAGCATTTCACCTACTGTCATGATCACCATTGCAGCCGCAAATGCCGTAAATTGATCTGCTCCGGAAGCGACAATGAAAGAACTAATAAAAATAAAGATACCGATGATGATTTGCGACTTTAACGTCTTTGCGAAATGCTTCACCATTTTATTCATAAGCGGTTGCGCAATGACAATCAGCGCACCATTGATCGTCCACAACAAGCTGTATTTCTCCAATGAAATATTGATTTCCTGCGTATAGGCAGCAATCGTCGACTGCCATTGCACGTATCCGACCCAGCACAATAAATATCCCGCACACAGAATCAGCAAGGCATAAAGTTTTGCCTGGTTTTTAATTGGACTATTTTCATTCAGAATTGTTGTTTGGGCTGCGGGATCAGCGTTAATTCCTTTGTAGCCAAAAACAGCAATCAGTAAAAAGACGATATACATCAGTACGTTAGCGAGGAAAATTAATTGGAACGAATAAGCTGCGACGAGCCCGCCGAGAGCGGCCCCGACTGCAACACCAAGGTTTTGCGCAACATAAATCGCATTAAACGCCCTTCTTCCCCCTTCTTTCCAAACTGAGCCAGCCATGGCATACATCGATGGAAAGACAATTCCCGAACCAAAGCCTATTATGGTTAGAAAGAACACATAGAAAATCCAGCTGTGAAAAAACGTTAAGCCAATTAAAGACAAAACGGTTATGACAATTCCAAGAAGGATAGATTTATAGCCGCCAATTTTATCAAAAAGGCTGCCGCCGTATAAATTCCCGACCACACTTGCTGCTGCGTTAAGCATCAGCACAATTCCGGCAACCGACAGGGATTTGCCTAAATGGTCATGAATATAGATGGTATTTAAAGGCCATAAAAAAGAAGAGCCTGTTACATTCACTGCCATTCCGATAACAAGAAGCCATAATGGACGCGGCATGAAAAACGCTCCTTTTCATAAAAGTATTTGCGAACACCAGAATTATTCTAGTGCTTTTTATGAAACTGCGCAATACATTTTCGCACCCATTTTTTAAATATCAATGTCCTTCATCGAGGTAATGAAGGACAACATTGGGTGATTTACCTTGGGAAATGTCCTTCATCCAGGTAATGAACGACAAAACTGTGTGATTTACCTTGGGAAATGTGCTTCATCCAGGTAATGAAGCACAACATTGGCTGATTTACCTTAGGAAAAGTCCTTCATCCAGGTAATGAAGTACAACATTGGGTGATTAACCTTCGGAAGTGTCCTTCATCCAGGTAATGAAGGACAACACGAAGATGCCCGAATCAATCGCCAGTGCGATCCTCTTTGACCAATCGATTGTCAATTACCGCCCGATGCTGGCAACGATACAAAAACCTGTTCTCCTCTGTTTTGGCAGAGAGGAAAAGTTGATCCCTGTTGCCGCCGGGGAGTATTTACATGAGCATATCGCGAATTCCGAGCTGATTATTTTTGAAAATAGCTGCATTGCCCGTTTCTTGAAGAGACAGATCTTTTCAACAAGACGGTCGATGAGTTTCTTTTCAAGCTTAATAAATAATTCTCCTTATTTTGCATGTAAATTAACAAAAAAAATGGGCCGAGCCAAACATCACCCAATGTGACTTTTGGCTTGCCCTTTTCGATAGGAAAATTAATGGAACTCAACATCAATTTTTTTCTGATCTCCGTTTTGGTCATTTAATTTAGGCATGCGAATATCGAGGATACCGTTCTTGTACGTTGCTTTCGCATCACCTTCTGTGGAAACACGGGAAGGTAAACTGATCGTACGCTGGAAGCGTCCGGAAAAGCGTTCTTTCCGGTGGATATTCTCTTCCTTGACTTCATTTTCCCGGCTTATTGTGCCGCTAATCGAAAGAACATTCGTATCAATATTGATATTCACATCTTCTTTCTTTTCCAGGCCCGGAATATCACATGTAGCAACCACTTCATGTTCCGTTTCGTACACATCGATTTTCGGAACGCCAAAGTCATGATTGAAACCAGTTGTAAGCGAAGGAAAATCGGAAGAGAAGAAGTGATTTAATTCTCTTCTCATATTATTAAGATGCCGAAATGGTTCAAATGGAATTAACGACATAGTTATCGCCTCCGATAAGAAACTATCTTTCACAAGTAGATTTCCTTATTGATATCACAAAGGATTAACTGGTGTTTCACTTGATTCTGCTCTTTTCATCAGATCGGGTAAATTGTTTCTGTTGTCGACCTTGATTGTCCTTGTTGCTTGAAGACCCGACTTTTTAAATTCTTTTTGAAGGAAGCGTTCGATTGCTCTGCGTCTGCGTCCTGCTTTTGTAGCCATCTTTGAATCCTCCTTTTTGAATCCGTATGAAAAATAAGCAGTTTTTGTTACACCTTAAAACTTGTCCTCATATTCTCTGAGATCATCTCTGTCGTAAAAATAGGGGTCGTAATCGTATTCGTTCATGTATAGATAATCGATGTAAGCCTCTTCCACAGCTGCCCTGCACGTTGTACAGTAAGGACGGTCTCTCTGCCAGAAAGCGAGTTCTTTACCGCAATAAATACACGCATCTGTCATACCTATCCCCTCCCAACAGAATTGGAATAACTTTTTACACTTTTAATATAAGAAAAGACAAATCAGCTTTCAACATCAAAAATAATCGATTATGCTGTCTATCTTTTTATTTTTCCGCGTTTTGTCCATAAAAATGGTTCATTTCTCAGATTTTCTTGGTTTTTCAGCGGTTTTTAAGCTGCTACATAACATTGTTATGCCGGTCCCATCTTGAAGAATACTCCGTAATAGCAGGATTTTCATTTGGATAAAGAAAGACATCATGCTACAATTTTTCTTATGTATATTGTACTTGACGGAGGTTGAGCTAAGGTTGATTCAGAATAGCCGATTTTTCTATTCAGCTGATGATAAACGCTACCATACTTGGAATTACCATTTACGACAAACATTTGGACATAAAGTTTTCAAGGTTGCTTTAGATGCTGGCTTTGATTGCCCGAATCGGGACGGGACGGTTGCGCATGGAGGCTGCACATTTTGCAGTGTAGCCGGTTCCGGTGACTTTGCCGGAAACAGGGCCGAGGATATTGAAACACAGTTTTTCAAAATCAAAGAAAAAATGCACCACAAATGGAAAGACGGCAAGTATATGGCGTATTTTCAGGCATTCACGAATACACACGCCCCTGTTGAGGTATTAAGGGAAAAGTTCGAGGCAGCACTTCAGCAAGATGGGGTTGTCGGGCTTTCGATCGCAACAAGGCCTGATTGTCTCCCGGACAATGTTGTAGAGTACCTGGCAGAATTGAATGAAAGAACTTATTTGTGGGTTGAGCTTGGTTTACAGACGGTGCATGAACGGACAGCGCTTTTAATTAACCGCGCCCATAACTTTCAATGCTACAAGGACGGTGTTGCCAAGCTGAGAAAGCATGGAATTCGCATCTGCTCACATATTATTAATGGCCTTCCCCTTGAAACACCGGAAATGATGATGATAACAGCGGAGGAAGTAGCCAAGTTGAATGTGCAGGGAATAAAAATTCACCTGCTTCATTTGCTTAAAGGAACGCCAATGGTGAAGCAATATGAAAAAGGAATGCTCGAATTTCTGCCGTTCAACGATTACGTAAACTTGGTTTGTGACCAGCTCGAGATGTTACCACCTGAAATGATTGTCCATCGAATCACAGGGGACGGCCCGATTGACTTGATGATCGGACCGATGTGGAGCGTCAATAAATGGGAAGTGTTAAATTCAATTGATACGGAACTAAAGCGCCGGAACAGCTGGCAGGGCAAGCTCTATCAAACAGTGAAAGTGCTTTAGTATCATGCCCTTGATCCGAAAAGTCGCATTGGAGGGTTAATGATGAAGCTTGAACGAATTTTGCCATTTGCGAAAACTTTATTGATTAGTGCGGTTCAGCCGGGGGACATCGTTGTAGATGCAACGCTTGGCAACGGACACGATGCACTTTTTTTGGCAAATCTTGTCGGTCCTGAGGGAAGGGTTTACGGTTTTGATATTCAGCAGAACGCGATTCTTGCAAGCAAAGCGAGGCTTGCTGAGCATGACTTGCTTGACCGTGCCACCCTGTTTCATAAAGGTCACCAGCATATAATCGACGCCATTCCGGCCGCCGATCATGGAAGAATTACAGGCGCCATCTTCAATTTGGGTTATTTACCGGGCGGCGATAAAGAAATTGTTACCCGGCCAGAGACAACCATTGCATCTGTCGAACAATTGCTTGAGATTATCGCACCTGAGGGGATCATCGTTCTTGTTATTTATCACGGACATCAGGAAGGGGGGGTTGAACGCGACAAACTTCTTCAATACTTGCAGGAGCTTGATCAAAATATCGCCCACGTGCTTCAATATCGATTTATCAACCAAAAGAATAATCCCCCTTTTATCATTGCCATCGAAAAAAGGTAGCAAAAAACGGAGCATGAAATCATCTGCTCCGTTTTTACATTCATATTAAAGCTTATTTAATAAGGATCGCATTAAACCGATCGGCATCCACTTTTGCATCATTCGATATGCTCTGCCGTTTATGTAAAAAAAGAAACTGACTGACCCGCCCTTTTTTATCATTGCCTTTGCAAGCTTGCGGACACGCTTCTGCTGCCGGACCTTTTCGTCCGATAGATAGACTCCCAGCAGCCCCCTATTGATCAATTGATGGAAGCGTTTATGGGGAAGATTATCTGTATGACGATCTGCCTCGCTCAGGAAATGCTCCAATCTGCTGAACATTTTTTCTTGATCATCATAATAAAAGCAAAAATTTAAATCGCCGCCGGCAAGGTCCTCTTCCTGGTCAATGAAATAGTCGAGTAGTATATGCAATCCTTGTATGTACGGGAAGTACCCGTTTTTGATAATATCTGCATCTTCAGCACGGAAACCCGCGCTCATTGCATAGGAGATTAAACAAAAAATACCGAGCGTGGAACCTGAGCACGCAGAAAACTCATACCATTCCATTTCGGGCATTGCGCCCTTGTGATCGTCAAACCATATTTGCAGGCGTTCCACTCTTTCATCAACTGCGACGTGTTTATGAATTTGCAAATCACAATAATAACGGCACAATTCAAGCAAATGTGATTTTATAAGTGAATAATTTCTGCTATTGGAAAGCACTTCACGACACGTCCCGGCAAGGTCGGCCAGGTAATTGCCATCGTCCTGGTCTTGTCTTAGACGATAATAGTTTTTCGGTTCTGCCCCGATCGTTAACGCATCTGCCATCGATTCATGCAAAGCCTGGAAATCAGCAGGATCGAGCGAGGTGCTTCGGTCACAAAGGTTATCCAAGTAATCGCTGATCGTTTGATAAGCCACTATAAATCGAATCGCTTCTTTATAATTTTCCTTTGCAAGCAAAGCCAGAATTGCGCCGCCCTCACAATGAAATGTTTTGTGTTGGATGCTTGCGAGTGCCTGTTTACGCAGTTCCTGATTGGGGATGCTGGCAGCCCGCTCCTTCCAATAGTTCAGCTCTTTATGTACTACCGGAAATACTTTTCTGTACACTTTTGACATTAAGCTGAGCGGCTCGATAGGAATCGACATTTCTTCACCCTCCGTTAAACCAGATAGCCAATCACCTTTAATTGGCTGATCACGAAATCCTTCGCATATTCAAACACATCTTCACGTTCCGGTTCATTAAAAATTTCATGGTAACAGTTTGGCCATTCTTTAAATCGTTTTTCGGAAAGGGGAACCTGATTAAACCAATCCTTAACGTTGGCCTTGTTGACTATTTTGTCATTCCCGGCTTGCATGACAAGCATCGGAATATCCTGGGTTGCTTCCATATTTTCATATACTTCCTTCATCGCACTTATCATTTCGCGATACCATCTTACCGACACTTTTGTGATATAAAGAGAATCATTTAAATCGGCATCGCGGACGTCCTCATTACGTGTTGCCATGTCGACCGTTAACCCGGAATCAATCCGAAAGGAAGGAACGATAAGATTCAAACCGAGGGAAATTGCATTCAGCATTTTTGACGGGTATTCGACAAGCCCAAGGCAAGGCGATGATAAAATCACTCCGGCGATATTCAATTCCACTTCCTGCAGAAGTTTGATCGAGATAAGCCCGCCGAGGCTGTGTCCGACAAGAAACACCGGCAGATTAAATTGGTAGGCTGCCTGTATCCAATCCTTTACTTCTGTTAAATATTCATCGAAGGAATCGATATGCCCCCGTCTCGATCTTGTTGTCATCCCCTGACCGGGAAGATCGCCCATGATTACGTGAAAGCCTGATAAACGCCACATCTCAATTAGCCAGCCATAGCGGCGGTGATGTTCCATAGCCCCATGAACCATCACTATAACTGCTTTTGCTTCTCCTTCAGCTTCCCATTTCCACATACAATCTTCCTCCTGTAACTAACAATAAATAATTTCGCCCATAGGTCTATTTGAAATATATCATATTCTCCGGTAAATACCGTTAAAAAAGCTTTGAGACAAACTTTAAAACTTTCGGTAAAATCAAATTGTAAGATAACAGTAAAGGAGAATGAACATGATTTATCCATACAATGGAAAAACACCCCGAATAGCTCCAACCGTGTTTCTTGCTGATCATGTTACCGTCACCGGGGATGTGAAGATCGGAGAAGAGTCAAGCATTTGGTTTAATACCGTCATTAGAGGGGATGTCGCCCCAACGATTATTGGCAAAAGGGTGAACATACAGGACAATTCCGTTCTCCATCAAAGCCCCAATCATCCACTCATCATTGAAGATGAAGTCACCGTTGGACACCAGGTGATCCTGCACAGCTGCCTAATTCGCCAAAAAGCATTAATCGGCATGGGCTCAATCATTTTGGATGAGGCCGAAATTGGCGAAGGAGCTTTTATCGGCGCCGGAAGCCTTGTCCCGCAAGGAAAAAAGATTCCGCCTAATAGTCTGGCATTTGGCAGACCCGCAAAAGTGATCAGACAATTGACAGATGAAGATAAGCAGGATATGGAGCGGATCTCCAGGGAGTATGTTGAAAAAGGCCAGTATTATAAAGCCCTAAAAAAATAGTATTTTTCCCGAATCCGGCAATCCACTTTTCCTGCAGGCACCTGAGCATAGCAAACTCATTATTTATTATTGAATAACAGGCCTTAACATATACTGCTTTCAATCCGATAATAAGCCTATAGATTTGTTAATGGGTGATATAGATGAATATATTTTTAATATCAGGGCTGCTGCTCATCTCTCTGCTACTCCTGATTACTTTTATAAAAAAAATGAGTCCCTGGAAGTACGCCTTTATGCTAGTGTTTATCGCGCTGGTTACTTGTGGTGCCTTCTTAATGGACAACTCCGATAATCAGGTGGCAAAAGCGGTTGAAACAATCAAAAATTTTGTCAATAGATCTGACAATGAAGCACTATCGGCTCTCCCTGATGATCGCGATTTTTCGATTATTAAAATTGAGCCCAATGTGCTCCTTGATGCTCCTGCTGTATCACAATTTCCCGAGCTGCCGCGCGGCTGCGAAGTAACGAGCCTAGCGATGCTCCTTCAGGCCGCAAACGTCCAGGTGGATAAAATGACGCTTGCTGAGCAGATAAAAAAAGATCCTACTCCTTTCCAAATCTCTGGGGGACAAATCTTTTTCGGTAACCCGCATGACGGCTTTGTCGGAAGCATGTATTCTTATCATGAACCCGGCCTCGGCGTTTACCACGAGCCAATTGCACAATTAGCAGAAACGTACCTGCCCGGGAAAATCCTTGATATGACCGGCTCCCGCTTTGAAGAGTTAAAAATTCACCTTTCCGACGGCAGACCAGTGTGGGTAATTACAAACACTCGCTATAAAAAGCTTGAAAACAGCCAATTTCAAACGTGGAACACACCAACCGGACAAGTCAAGGTAACTGCCAGGGAACACTCCGTGCTGATCACCGGTTATGATCAAGATTTTGTTTATTTTAATGACCCGCTTAGCGGCGAAAAAAATAAAAAAGCACCCATCACCGACTTTGAACAGGCCTGGGTGCAAATGGGAAGCCAGGCAATCACATTTCTATCCCGTTAATAACGATGCAGTAATTTTGACGGGGCTGTCTAAAAAGTCCCTATAACAGTAAAGAAGCTGGGTGAAAACGAATCGTTTTCATCCAGCTTCTTTTTTGTCCTTATTGGTTCAAGGAAAGTGGCGAGGCGGGTGCCCGCCACTTTCAATAGGTTGTGTGCCAGTGCCACAATCCCAAACTCGACATGCACCTTGTCGAGTCCTCTCAGGGAAAACCGGCGGAACGACCGATTGCCCTTGATGTGGCCAAAAACGCTCTCTACCTCGATTTTTCGTCGGGAATAGATGGCGGCTTTGTATTCACTCTCAAGGGCTGTTTTTGCCTTCGTCTTCATTTCTTCAAAAACCGGATTCCATTGTACCTGCCGGTTTCCTTTGGCCTTGGTGCACTGTGGTTTCAATGGGCAATCTGTACAATCTTCGCATTCATAGATTTTGTAGCTTTGTTCAAATCCGGACTTATTCTTCTTCGTTTGATATCTTCTGAATGTAACCTTCCGGTTATTGGGGCAGATGAAACAATCGTCTGTTTCGTCATATGCCCAGTTCTTTGCATTTTTGATATCCTTTTTGGCCCTCTTCGTCTTATCCTTCAAATAAGTTCCGTAAGGAATGAGAAAGTCAAACTTGGGCTCTTTTTCTTCTCCAACCGCATACAAATAGTTTTCCTCGCTCCCATATCCTGCGTCCGCTACAACGGTTTTTGGCATTGGCAATGAAGAGGCTGCGAGCTTCTCCAGATGCGGGATGAAGCAGCGCGTGTCTGTCGGGCGCTGATGGAGAGTATAGAACAGGATGAATTGATTTTCCGTTGCCATCTGAACGTTGTAGCCAGGCTTAAGCTGGCCGTTTTTCATATGGTCTTCCTTCATCCGCATGAAGGTTGCGTCCTTGTCGGTCTTGGAATAACTGTTGCGGTCTCCGAATGTTTCGTTTTGGACTTGGTACTTGGCAAGCCTTGGCAGGAAATTCTCGCGGATCAGCTTGACGGATTTCTTCCAGGCACTGCGCTTTTTCCGAAGCTCCTTACGAACCTCGCTGCTTGTCTCCTTACCGATTTCCTCTGTTAAGGTGGCTATATGCGTTTCCGCTTCTATTGCGATTTCTTCCAATCCGGCAGGATTCCCTTTTTCCTTGATGCCTTCCTTCAGGATCTCAAGCTCTTCCGCCTTTACCGTTTCCTCGATGTATTGCAGGGTTTCCTTGATTTTTTCTTTTAATTTTTCTTCGTATTTTGCGGTTGATTTTTTCCATATAAAAGAATACTTGTTGGCATCGGCTTCAATTTTCGTTCCATCCAAAAAGTAGTTCTCCATCGTAATATAGTTTTGCTCGATAAGCTTGAGGGTCATGGCCTCGAACAGCTCATCCATCATGGCCTTCATCCGTCTGCCCCGGAATTCATTGATGGTGCGGTAATCAGGATTTTGCATCGCCGCAAGCCACATGGCAGGTAGGTTCTCCTGTATGAATTTTTCGATGCCACGGCAGGAGTACACCTTTTGGGAATAGGCAAAAAGGATGACTTTGAGCATCATCTTCGGGTGGAATGATGGCCTTCCGCCACCTGGATAATGGGAAAAAAGCAGTTCATCAGAGAGGGATTCTATCATCTCGTCGACCACACGTGAAATATGATGGTCGGGAATCAGTTCCTGGATATCGAAGATGATCTGGCTTTGCCGGTTATTGTAGGGTTTGAATGTAGGGGGATAATGTTTCTTGGAGACCACATTTTCTTCTTTTGCCTCTAGTGGGAGACTGGTTTGCGTGGTATAATTCTCTTTAGTAATCGAAAGATTGCACATAAAAAAATCGTCCTTTCCGGAATGTTGGTGTGGTAACTATCATTTTACAGGAAGAGACGATTTTTTTGTGCTTTTTTTTATAAAAAAAGGGCTCCGGAAAGTTAGTCAACCTGACTTTCTGGACAGCCCCTTTGCATAGAAACAAATCATAAAAGACAAAAGCCCTTTTGTTGCAAAAGGGCCTGGGTTTTCATTAATTTTCAATAGAGGTCTGATATGATTTTTTCATTTCAAATTCTGTCTGGAACGCATACTTTTTCTCGACATACACATCGTGCCAAAGCATAAACATCAGCACCGTCCAGATTTTCCGGCTGTTATCCGCTTTATTTTGGCAATGGTCATCAAGCAGGTTCAATAAATATTGTTTGTTAATGAGATGGTCCGTGTTGCTTTCGCGGATCATTTTTTTCGCCCAATCAATCATTTCATCCTTTAACCAGTGGCGGATTGGAACAGGGAAGCCAAGCTTTTTGCGGTTCAGCACATGATCGGGAACAATTCCTTCAGCAGCTTTCCGTAAAATATACTTCGTTGTTCCGTTTGCCGTTTTCAGGCTGGTTGGAATTTTCGAAGCAATTTCAAACACGGCTTTATCAAGAAATGGAACACGCAGCTCCAGTGAATGAGCCATCGTCATTTTATCAGCTTTCAAGAGAATATCGCCGCGCATCCATGTGTGAATATCAATATATTGCATCCGGTCAACTGGATCATAGCCATCACTTTCTTCATATAACGGCTTTGTTATGTCCCTATAGTTTAAACGGTTGTTATATACATTAAGGATGTCGCGTTTTTCTTCCTCCGTAAACATTTTCGCATTGCCAATATAGCGTTCCTCCATTGGAGTGACGCCTCTTTCAATAAAGCTTTTACCTCTCATGCCATCCGGCATCATGCGGGCAATTCCTTTCAGCATCGCTTTACCTGTCCGCGGAATTTTGTTAAAAACTTCAAGTGACTGCGGCTCCCGGTAAATATTATAACCTCCGAACAATTCGTCGGCACCCTCACCCGACAGCACCACAGTGACATGCTTTCTTGCTTCCCGCGCCACAAAGTACAGCGGCACGGCAGCCGCGTCGGCAAGAGGATCATCCATATGCCACATGATTTTCGGCAGTTCATCCATATATTCTTGCGCGGTAATCACATGGCTAATATTTTCGACACCCAGCTTTTCAGCCGTCTCTTTTGCCACATCAATTTCACTGAAGCCGTTTCGTTCAAATCCAACCGAGAAGGTTTTAATAGCCGGATGAAATTCTTTAGCGATTGAAGCAATAATCGAAGAATCAATTCCGCCTGACAGGAAAGACCCTACCGGCACATCGCTTCGCATATGAATTTTAACCGAATCGAAAAGAACATCTTTAATTTCTTTAATGTAATCTTGCTCCGACTGTTGGACCGGACGGAAGGCCGCTTTCCAATAGCGCGTCATTTCCATCGGTGCACCAATTTTTTTTATAAAATAATGCCCCGGTTCCAGTTTGCGGATTCCCTCTGACATCGTTTCCGGCTCAGGGACAAATTGATAGGTTAAATAATGCTGGAGCGCCTCATAATTGAGAACGTCATTTTCAAGTGCAAGCAGAATGCTTTTCTTTTCTGACGCAAAGAATGTTCTTTCCCCGTCATCGAAGTAGAAGAACGGCTTAATTCCAAACGGATCTCTGGCGCCGTATAAAGTTTCCTCTTGCTTATCCCAAATTACAAAGGAAAACATGCCACGCAGTTTTTCCACTGCTTTTTCTTTTAGATGGCTGTAAAGGGCAATAATTACCTCAGTATCTGAATGGGTTGCAAATGACAATCCTTCATTCAGCAGCTCGTCGCGAAGCTCTACATAGTTATAAATTTCCCCATTGAAAATGATCCAGTAACGTTCATTTTCATAGGTTAATGGCTGATGGCCGCTTTCGATATCTATAATGCTCAACCGGCGGAACCCGAACTGAATATGATCATCAAAATAATAACCGTCATCATCAGGGCCGCGGTGCGTAATAATCTTGTTCATATTTTTAAATTGTTGTTTTTGATCATCTTGAAAAGCCTGTGCTTTCTCATGTACACAACCAATAAAACCACACATTATGTACTTCACCTACTCCATTTCTTCGTGAGAATTGTTCTTTTATAAATACATACTATCTAATAGTACCATAATCATTGTAAAAAGGCAGAGCATTTCAGTAATAATCAACGGGAAATTCAAGGGAACTATTTCCATTCCATGCCAAATATCGTCCTGTATCATTGGACGAAAAAAGAAAAAAGGAGTTACACATCATATGCAACTCCCTTATTGTTCAGTTATTGAGCTTGAGATTTCAAGGTTTCAGCTTTATCTGTACGCTCCCAAGGAAGGTCTAAATCGTTACGGCCAAAGTGTCCGTAAGCTGCTGTCTGCTTGTAAAGCGGGCGGCGGAGATTGAGCATCTTGATAATTCCTGCCGGACGAAGGTCGAAGTTGTTGCGGACTAGATTGATTAGGATGTCTTCATCAACTGCTCCTGTTCCGAATGTATCAATAGAAATCGACACAGGCTGGGCCACACCGATCGCATAGGCGAGCTGCACCTCCACTTTTTCTGCAAGGCCGGCAGCAACGATATTCTTCGCAACATAACGGGCTGCATAAGCGGCAGAGCGGTCAACTTTCGTCGGATCCTTACCGGAGAATGCACCGCCGCCATGACGTGCATATCCGCCATATGTGTCAACGATAATTTTGCGGCCTGTTAACCCTGCATCCCCTTGTGGACCGCCAATGACGAAACGGCCTGTCGGATTAATAAAGTATTTTGTATTTTCATCGATCAATTCCTGTGGAACGACCGGGTTGATCACATATTCCTTCAAGTTGCGCTGAATTTGCTCAAGTGTAACCTCTGGATGGTGCTGGGTCGAAATAACGATTGTATCGATCCGCACTGGCTTGTCATTTTCATCGTATTCAACCGTAACTTGTGTTTTTCCGTCCGGACGCAGGTATGGAAGTATCTCCTCCTTGCGCACTTCGGTTAAGCGGCGGGCAAGCTTGTGTGCCAGTGAAATCGGCAGCGGCATAAGCTCTTTCGTTTCATTGCAGGCAAATCCAAACATTAACCCCTGGTCACCGGCTCCGATCGCGTCAATTTCTTCATCAGACATTTGGCCTTCACGAGCTTCAAGCGCCTGATTAACACCCATTGCGATATCAGAAGACTGTTCGTCAATTGAAGTTAGCACCGCGCATGTTTCAGCATCAAAACCATATTTAGCACGTGTGTAGCCGATACCGGCAATCGTTTCGCGAACGATTTTCGGAATATCCACATAAGTAGTAGTAGTGATTTCACCTGAAACCAGAACTAACCCTGTTGTAACTGAAGTTTCTGCAGCAACGCGGGCATTCGCATCTTTTGCAAGAATGGCATCTAAAATAGCATCAGAAATTTGGTCACAAATTTTATCCGGGTGACCTTCCGTAACTGATTCAGAAGTAAACAATCGACGTTTTGTTGACATCTGATTCCCTCCTTTTATATTCATAATAGGCAAGGGCATAAGAAAAGTGCCAGCACCCCAATTTTCCCGGAAAGGAATCTCCCAATCCGCTGCTGCCTGGCAACTGGTATATCATAACACGGTACTAATCTATGTGATTATTCTTAAGCCTTACATTGATACGGTATTCATTCCCTATGTAGTATGAAATAAACAAGAGCTTTTTATCCCACTTTACTATCGTTTAAGGGGGCCCGGCACATAGGCCGTTATCAGCGCTCCGAATAGTGGATAACAGGCTCTTATTCGTCAAACCAACTAAGCTGGCACCTGGTAAACGCAAAAAAACCTTCCTTATGTGAGGAAAGGTTGATGTCCAATGTACGCGCCTTTCACTCTTATCGTTCAAGGAATGGATCCTTGCATCAGGTTAGCACCTTGCTCGACAGACATACACTTCCTAAAGAAAAAAGAAGTCCATACCATCAATAAGCAGGTTGCCGGGTTTCATTGGGCCTGACCCTCCACCAGCTCGGGATAAGAGAATATCCGTTCAATAAAAAATCATAACCTAAGCCGTAAACTCCTGTCAATAAAATTTTACTTCGGAAACAACACCATTGTCTCAATTTTTCGAGCAGCCACAATTTTGTCGAAATTGTTCAATAATTAGACGTTAAATAGTATAGACTATTTCGGTCAATGTGTTATACTAATTCATGAGATGTAATCACTTTCAACAAAAAACAAATTGGTAAAGGAAGGTATTCATCAGATGAATTCTGTTAGTGTATCCAATAAGTTAACCGAATTAGCAAAAGGAAATAATGTCCATGTACAATTGTCCGTCCCCCAGCTTGTCGAAAAAGTATTAAAGCGCAATGAAGGATCGTTAACCTCGACGGGTGCGGTACGCGCGACAACGGGAAAATACACAGGACGATCACCTAAAGATAAGTACATTGTCGAAGAACCATCTTCAAGGTCCAAAGTTGAATGGGGACCGGTTAATCAGCCTATTTCTGAAGAAACGTTCTCCAACTTGTATAATAAAGTATTAGAATACTTGAAAGAAAAAGACGAACTTTTCGTATTCAAAGGATTTGCAGGTGCGGATAAAAAATACCGGATGCCAATACAGGTTATTAATGAATATGCCTGGCATAACCTGTTTGCCCACCAGTTATTTATCCGGCCGACCGAAGAGGAATTGCTTGGTCACCAAGCTGAGTTTACCATTATCTCCGCACCAAACTTTAAAGCGGATCCAAACGTTGACGGTACAGCATCAGAAACATTCATTATTATTTCATTTGAGCGGCGCACGATTTTAATCGGAGGTACCGAATATGCCGGCGAGATGAAAAAATCGATTTTCTCTGTCATGAACTATATTCTTCCTGAAAACAACATATTATCGATGCACTGCTCAGCAAATGTCGGCCTTGAAGGGGATGTCGCCCTATTTTTCGGCCTATCAGGCACTGGAAAAACAACTCTGTCTGCAGATCCGAATCGCCGTTTAATCGGTGATGATGAACATGGCTGGTCGCCAAATGGCGTGTTCAATATTGAAGGCGGCTGTTACGCGAAGTGCATCAACTTATCTCGTGAAAAAGAACCGCAGATCTTTGATGCAATCCGTTTCGGCTCTGTTTTAGAAAATGTTGTCATCAACAGTGAGACCCGGGTTGCTGATTACGATGACGGCACATTAACCGAAAACACAAGAGCGGCATATCAGCTGCAGGCAATAGACAATATCGTCGATCCAAGCCTTGCCGGACATCCAAATACGATTGTCTTTTTAACAGCCGATGCTTTCGGAGTCCTGCCGCCTATCTCAAGATTGACGAAAGAGCAAGCGATGTACCACTTTCTAAGCGGCTATACTTCAAAGCTGGCCGGAACAGAGCGCGGCATTACATCGCCGCAGGCAACCTTCTCTACTTGCTTTGGCTCACCGTTTCTTCCACTTCCAGCAACGCGATATGCGGAAATGCTCGGCGAAAAAATTGATGAGCACAATGCAAAGGTATTTCTTGTCAATACCGGCTGGACTGGTGGAGAATACGGAGTTGGCAGCCGCATGAAGCTCAGCTACACGCGCGCTATGGTCCAGGCCGCACTTGACGGTGAATTAAACAGTGCCGAAACTGCAAAAGATGCAATCTTCGGCCTGGAAATTCCGCTTCACATTCCCGGCGTGCCTGACGAAGTACTTCAGCCAAACAAAACCTGGGCTAATCAGGAACAATACAAGCGGAAAGCAACCGAGTTGTCTGCGAAATTCCGGGAAAACTTCAAGAAATTTTCCGGAGTACCTGCTCAGATTGAAGAAAAAGGCGGTCCTATAGCATAATAGTTAAAAACCAGGCGTTGATTACGCCTGGTTTTCGCTGTTTCGCGGATAAATTTTTTGTTTCGCGGATATACTCCACTTTTTCGCCGATAAATCCGATTTTTCGCGGATATCCCCTATCTTTTCGCGGATAAAATACTCTTCAGGCAGGATACATCGCCGCCTATGATAGAATCCAGGTCGCTGCACATAGATGTATTATCAATCGCTCGTTGCTAATCAACAACGACAAGCTCTGATTGTTGCCCCAATACAGTAAACCGCCAGCGCCCGCTATTTTTGATCTCTATTTTCCCGTTATATGAATAAATTTCTGCATTATCTGAAGCTCTCGTAAAGGCTTCTTTATCTGCTAATGAATAATTATAGTGTTCAACTGGATTGTCAACATTCAATAATTCGAGTTCAATTTGTGCCGGCAAATCTTTACCTCCGACTTCCAGCGACACATTTTCGAAAACGGCAGGTTTAAGATCTTCCTGTGAAATCAATAATGTGGCATTTCCTATTTGTACATAGGGTTCTTTAACATAGACGGAAAATTCCCCGAATTTCTCTTTGCCCACTTTGAAGGTTAAAATCCATTCACCCGGGCGTTCAAAAGGTTGAAAGCTTGTAATCGCGTGAGCATCACTCCCCCCAACGCCACCCGCTACACTGGGGTTGGCCAGATGTTGCCTCATACCTGTTTCAACGTGTGTGCCAGTTACTCGCAAAGATTCACCAATCAGCTTTTCACTGTCACCCCATAAATGAATCATAATTTTAGAAACACTCCGATAATCCTCCGCAACCCAGTCATATTCAACCGGCTTCAAAACCCCAACCTTATTCGGAATCCCGTATAGTTGATCCACATATTCCAGATTTCCATTTTCATCAACAGAACTAAAAATTTCTCCTTGCTCGACCGGTTCCACTGTTTCAGCTGGTCCCCCTGTTTGAGTGCCTCCATCTCGTGTTTGCATAAACCAATAAGCGGGGCCGAAAATGATCATAATGAGCATTATAGCAGCGGTTCCAGTCCATAAATATGGGACTGTTTTTTTCTTGGGCCGATCACTATTCCGAATCGCAGTAATGACTCTGTTCCTTTTCTCGTATGGCAACTCATGCTTTTGAAAATCATTCAGCTTTTGAAGAAGCTGTTTTTCTGTTAGGTCGGACATCCATTGTACCCTCCTTCAACAAAGTATTCAATTTCTGGACAGCACGGTGAAAGGTGACATTTACTTTGTTGGTACTCCAGCCCAGCACCCTTGCTGTTTCGGCAGCCGATAACTCAGCTATTCCCCGTAACAGGACGACGTCCCGATAATTTTCCTTCAATCGATTGATAGCTAAATGCAATTCAAGCTGTTCCTCTTTCTGCAGCAAATTTTTATCCGCAGATGATTCCGGTTCATTTTGGCTGCTGTTTAACGATTGCTTTAGTTTTTGCCATAGACTTTTCCTGCGAAAAGAATCTATCGCTGTATTTCTGGCAATCGAGATCAGCCATGTTTTCGGATCTGCATCGTTCCTGAAGCGCGGAAACGCTAGAAGAGCTCTTAAAAAAGTGTCTTGCACAATGTCTTCTACATCCCTGCTTCCTGTATAGTAAACAAGGTAATTTGTAATGTCTCTTTCGTATTGAAAAAACCATTTTTCTATGTGCCGGCCGGCGTCCATGATGACCCTCCCCCTTTACAAAATAAGACGCTCGCAATGCTGCAGAATTACACTTCCATAAAAATAAAAAAGCAGGCACATTTTCTGCCCTGCTCAGTTTGTTGAGTTCAGTGAAACCAGCTGATAAGTTAGCATCGTTTTTTCGCTTGACCATTCAACCTTCGATATGACTGCGGTTCCGCTTGATTCACTCTCGATCGTTTTTCTGACATCGATGGGAATATCAATCGGATAAAGGCGGTAGCCTTGCTTTTCCAGCGTAAAATAGTTGTCTTTTAGACGTTTTTCTCTTCCCTTTGTCACGATCATCGTATTTAATTCGAAAGGCATGCCCATCTTTCTCTCTCCTTTACGCTATCCTTACTGCTATTTTAACATGTTTTTACGGTTGGGTTTTCATCCAGTTCGTCAAATCATCGACAATTTTTCGATTAACAGCTGGAGGGAAATAGTGGGTGAATTGATCAAAATACCAGCGTGTTACCGATTTACCCAATTCCCGCAGCCTTTTTTCAAGCCGGAAGGCATGTTCAATTGAAACATTCTTATCCTGTACACCATGAATAATTAGGACAGGAGCCTGAAGCCGTTCAAGTTCGAACAGCGGCGTCCGAAGCTGATAACGTTCAGGATACTTCGTCGGTGTCCCGCCAATCACTCTTTTCATCATCCGCCGCAAATCCTTTCTTTCAACGTATGTTAAAAACATGTCGCTAACTCCGCCCCACGTAACGACGGAAGCGGCTTCAGGGAATTGAATCCCGGTTAGGAGCGCCATCACTCCACCGCGGGAGAATCCGAACACATGAACTCTGCTTACACGCGGGTGGGTTTGCAGGAGGCAAAAGGCCGAGAATCCATCATGCCTGTCCTCGCCTGCAAAATCTTCATTCCCCTCACCTCCCTGGTTTCCCCTGTAAAAAGGGGCAAATACAACAAAGCCTTCCGCTGCAAATTGTGCAATTCGCGCCGGCCTTACTTTGCCGACATTTTTAATGCCGCCCCGTAAATACAAAAGGCCTTCGCAAACATTTCCGCCAATCGGCTCGGCCAACAGCCCTTTCACTTTCAGCCCGTCCGAATAGTATGTAATTACGGAAAGCACGATGTCAGGGTTTGGTGATGGAAACCTCCATTTATCGATGATCATGCCAGAGTGGTTCATCTTGTATTCCCCTTCCTTTTAAATAAATGCTGCGATTCTCCCCCCAAATCCGCTTTCCGTACCGTTTAATAATTTTGTGACTAGGCATTCACACATTTTTTATCAACTCATACGATATCGTAAAACATGTAAATTGCTACAAAACCTATCGTACCCCTTAAGGAGGTTGCCTGTTATGAAAAAAATCTGCTTCAAAATCTGCTTTATCCTGCTTTGCGTTATGATACTTATTATACCTCTCACCGCCTGCAGCAATGAAGGAAATGAAAAAGTGAAGATAGCAGAAGTGACGAGATCGATTTTTTATGCTCCGCAATATGTTGCGATTGAAAAAGGCTTTTTTGAGGAAGAAGGCCTTGATGTGGAGCTGACAACTGCATGGGGCGGTGACAAAACGATGACCGCGCTTTTGTCTGACAACGCCGATGTCGCACTTGTCGGTTCTGAAACTTCTATTTATGTAGAGGCCCAGGGCTCAAGCGATCCGGTTATTAATTTTGCTCAGCTAACACAGACAGATGGAACATTCCTCGTTTCACGGACAAAAATCGATAATTTCTCCTGGGACCAGCTGAAAGGAACGACTTTCCTTGGCCAGCGGACAGGCGGAATGCCACAAATGGTCGGTGAATTTGTCTTAAAGAAGCATAGCATTGATCCTCATCAAGACTTGAATTTAATCCAAAATATTGATTTTGCCAATATCTCGAGTGCATTTGCTTCCGGAACGGGCGATTTCGTCCAATTGTTTGAACCGACCGCCAGTGTTTTTGAAAAAGAAGGTGCGGGCTACATTGTCGCCTCATTCGGAACCGAGTCCGGTCATGTACCATATACCACTTTTATGGCAAAGCAAAGCTATATCAAAGAAAACAGTGAAACGGTTGAGAAATTCACGAGAGCCATCTATAAAGCTCAACAATTTGTTCAAAAAGAAAGTGCCAAAACTACTGCCGAGTTGATCCTGCCTTATTTTGAAGATACAGATATAGAAATCGCGGAAACAGCAATCGACCGCTACAAGAGCCAGGGCTCGTTCGCTACTGACCCAATCCTCGATGAAGAGGAATGGAACAATCTCCAGGACATTATGGAAGAAGCAGGTGAGCTTCCGAAACAAATTGATCATAACACCCTGGTAAACACTGAAATTGCTGAAAAAGTGATTAAGTGAAAAAACTCATATAGCATTTTCTTAAGTACAAAAAACAACTTAATTAGAATTAAGACATTATAATTCGGTTCATACTGAATCCTCCTGGTTTATTCAAGACAATCTAATTCGTTTTTCGGTTTTGCTTATTACATTTTGAAACAAATTTAACGCGAGTAAATCTGTTTAAAAATTTATTGAAGAGGAGGCCAACTTTATGGATTTTCTAACGCTTAAGGACATTCACCACACGTATTTTAGTAAAACATCGGCAAACACGGCCCTCTCCGATGTTTCGCTTGAGGTGAAGGAAGGCGAATTTGTCACCTTCCTGGGCCCGAGCGGGTGTGGTAAAACGACGCTCTTATCGATTATTGCCGGGTTGATTGACCCGTCCGAAGGGACCGTCACTCTTGAAGGCATTGAAGTGAAGGAATCAGACAGTACATTCGGCTACATGCTCCAGCAGGATTATCTTTTTCCCTGGAGGACAATAGAGGAAAACATCCTGATTGGCCTGAAACTATCAAAATCGCTTTCCACCGAAAGCAGACAATATGCTTTTCAGTTATTATCACAAATGGGGCTTGATGGAGTCGAAACGCATTTTCCACAGCAGCTGTCAGGGGGAATGCGGCAGCGGGTCGCACTTGTCAGAACTTTGGCCACAGATCCAAAGCTGTTGCTGCTCGATGAGCCATTTTCGGCACTCGATTACCAGACGAAGCTGAAACTCGAGGACCTTGTCTGGCATACGCTTAAGTCATTCAGAAAGACGGCTATTCTTGTCACCCACGATATTGGAGAAGCTATCGCGATGAGTGATCGCGTTTTTCTGTTTACTGCTAATCCTGGCCGATTGCACCGTATGTTTACAATTCCAGATCAGTTAAAAACAATCTCTCCGTTTGCAGCGCGAAATCATGAAGCCTTTTCAGGCATTTTCCAAACAATATGGAAGGAGCTGGAGTCCCTTGGACAAACCACATAATGTAAAACTCCTTCATCAACAATACATCGCATCCTTAAAGCGGGAGAAAACATGGGTGAGCTTTTACCAGCTCGCGATCTTTTTCGTCTTTTTCGCTGGTTGGGAACTGGCAAGCAGGAAGCAATGGGTGGACCCGCTTATTTTCAGCTCACCTTCGAAAATCTGGAGGCTTTTCTTACAACAGATTACTGACGGAACATTAATGGGGAATCTTGGTGTCACCTTAACCGAAACGGTCTTTGGATTTATCCTTGGCACCTTGCTCGGCACGATTCTCGCTGCCATCCTCTGGTGGTCGCCGATGGTATCCAAGGTGCTGGATCCATACCTTGTAATTATGAATGCAATGCCAAAGGTGGCGCTTGGGCCGATCTTGATTGTCGCACTCGGGCCTGGATTTACATCAATTGTGGCAATGGGTGCGATCATCTCCGTTATTATAACAACCATCGTTGTCTACACTTCTTTTCGGGAGGTGGATCCGAACTACTTGAAGGTCCTGCTAACGTTCCGAGCCACACGATACCAGTGCTTCCGGGAAGCGATTTTACCCGCATCGTTCCCGACGATTATCTCAACTTTAAAAGTGAATGTCGGACTTTCATGGGTCGGGGTTATCGTCGGAGAATTCCTTGTCTCGGCAAAAGGGCTCGGTTATATGATCATTTATGGATTCCAGGTTTTTAATTTTACGCTTGTGCTGCTGTCCCTGCTGATCATCGCCGTTTTTGCTACAATTATGTATCAACTTGTTGAATTGCTTGAGAGAAAGTTAATCAAACATAATAACTGAGTAAATTTCACAATGTAACAAGCTAAACCGAAAAACGAATGAGGTTGTCTAAATTAACAGGAGTATGCTGTAGGAAACGAGTACTGTCTTAATTATAAATAACCGTTCGTTTTTCAGTTAAAGAATGCTTTTATGAAATTCACTCAACTAACATGATAAAAACCAGAAAGGCTTCCTGTTTTCTGGTTTTTCTATATTAGATATCCATTTTCGAATCAAATTTCCGCTTTATTTCAAGCAAGCTCGTGGCGATGACGTCATCCTGCATGATGAAGCTGTACTCATCTTTGAGCCTGGCTTTGAGCAATGGACCTGAGATGAAAACAGGGCCATTTGTTTCAAAGAATGTTTCCCTTTCTTCGATCCGTTCAACGACGCCATAGAAAATTGTTTTGACAAAGGGAATTTCACCACCCACTTCATATTCGCCAACATAATGAAGGCTTTGTAACCGGGCACCGGTTTCCTCGAAAACTTCCCTTCTCGCAGCTTCCTCTAATGTTTCTCCGCTCTCCGTTTTTCCGCCCGGGAATTCAAGTCCGCGGATTTTATGGCTGGTAAGCAGCCACTTGTCTTGAAAACGACAGATAACAAGGACATGCCTGCTCGGTAGTGAGAATTGGTTTGGTTGAAAGGAAAGCCGCACAGGCTGTCCATTTTGATCGTGAAATTCTTTCATAATCTACCCCGCTCGCAATTTCCGTTCATGCTATTATTATATAGTAATCGCCTAACGTAACGCTATTCCGGGGTGATTAACTAATTTTTATCGGTTAAAATGCCCATTTCCTCGATATGATTTTTTGCCTGCTCATCGCCCAATTCATAAATCATTCCATAAATCTTCTTCATCGTTTCATCGTAAGCATCATTTTCGCGGTCATAATGGTATTGAACGTATGGAACATGGGCACGGAAAAAATTTTGCCATTCGGTCGAATAATTTTGTTCAAAATATTCTCTTAAAATGGTGATCTCTTCATCGGTCGCATGGATTTGAAAATTCCATGGTGAGGCGGTAGAGCTTTGCGAAATCTCACCTGTCCCTACGCTTATATAATAAGTTTTTGTGGACTTATCCATTTAGTCATCCCCTTTTCTTTCTTTTCCCACTTTTACTGTGATAATATACAGAAGCTTTCGCTGTATTTTTGCGAGAGAAAAGGATAATATCTAAAGTGAACAAAGAGTTCCATGGAATATTTTTCACCATTAAGGGTATTGAATAACTATAGATTCAATCGCATTTAGGGTCTGAGTAAAATGTATTGTCGGGGGTGATAAACTTGAAACTTGTTGATGAGCTGTATGAGCTTTACCGAAATAAGCTTACCGGAGATGAGGAAGACATTGATATGTTAGCCTTTGCATTCCTTGAAGAGATGAGCTATGACGATTTGTTAAGCCTGATCAAGGAGATGGATAAACAGGAGCTGTACGATTTAATGGGAATATACTTGATCGAAAGCTTAAAAGGGAAGTTTGCCCAGGAGGAATTTGATCAGCGCTCCTACCCCTTTCATGCGCGAAACATTCATTAACCATACATAGAGATGCAAAAAGAAGCTGATTTTCACCAGCTTCTTTTTTTTAAGGACAAAGAGGAGCCTGGATAGCTTTCTATAAAAAAACGGGGCCGCGATGCGGTCCCGTTTAAGTTTATTTTAGGTATGCGTTGAACATCCAAGTATGCTTTCGCAGGCTTTTCTTAATGCCAATTAGGATGTCCGCTGTTCCTTCATCTTCAGCTGCTTCGGCTAAGTTGATGGCCTCCTGAAGCTCTGCAGCCACTGTTGAAAAATCGTCACTGATTGTGCGCACCATATCTTCTTCGTTTTCACTGCCTGTTGCTTCCTTCACCGATGACAGCTCGAGGTATTCCCTCATCGTTGCAACCGGTCTCCCTTCAAGGGCAAGAATGCGCTCGGCCAACTCGTCAATGTATACGGCTGCTTCGTTATACAGCTCTTCAAACTTTTCATGAAGCGTAAAGAAATGCGGCCCCTTGATAAACCAATGGAAATTATGAAGCTTAACGTACAATACAGTCCAGTTGGCCACTTGCTTGTTTAATGATTGAATTAATTCCTGTGACATCACTTATCATCCTCCCGATGTTATGTTACCCTGTTATCTTCAAATCAAACATTGGAGTATCAACGATTTTAGCGGTTAATTACCCCGTGTTCACAATATCGTGATAAAATATTTTTAGATAAAGGAGGAAAATTTATGTATGCTGTTTTAATTGTTTCCGTGATTATCGTTCTCGCAGTACTGCTGATTAGTGTCATCACAACATCCAAAGCCTATGGCTACAAGCATATCGTTGATCCGCTTGAGGAAAATCCCCATTTAGACAAGATCGATTCACAGAAGGACAGGGGACAGAAGATAAAACCAAGAATTTGAATTAAATAAGAACTGACTCATACGAGCCAGTTCTTCGTCTATTTACGCAAATACTTGTTTTAAATCTTCTTTGCCCTGTTCAAGCCAGAAGCGCATCAGGCGTTTGGCTCCTTCAAGGTCATGCAATTTGGCCTGGCCGCACTGCCGTTCATTAGCTGCTGGAATATCAGTGATTTCAATAGCATCCTTCATGGTATCTTCCAAAAGGTCGATGATTTCTTCGACTTTCGGCTCTCCGCTTACGACAAGGTAGTAGCCCGTCTGGCAACCCATTGGTGAGATATCAATTATATCAAAATGGTCATATTTTTCCGCATGCTTGCGAATATTGAAGGCGAGCAAATGCTCGAGTGTATGAATCGCATCTGGTTTCATTGCACCCTTGTTTGGCTGGATAAAACGGATATCGAATTTATTTACTACACCGTCACTGCCAACTTTATGAACGCCGCAGTGCCTGACATAAGGTGCTTTTACGGCATTATGATCTAAATCAAAGCTTTCAACTGAAGGCATGAATCATCACTCCTTTTTTAGTCTATGTATATCATAGCGCAAATTCCGAGTTTTTTCATCTAATTAAACGGATTTTATCTATTTAGACGCAATCCAAATTTTATGGTATCTTGTTTTTAATGTTTGATACTATTGAAAGTGAGCCTGATGTGAAATGCTGCAGAAATTGTTGATCGGCGTGATCCGTTTTTATCAAACCATTATTTCACCCTTAAAACCGCCGACATGCCGGTTTTATCCAACCTGCTCCCATTATGGACTCGAGGCGGT
The DNA here is from genome assembly GCF_002860225.1 of Bacillus sp. V33-4. Taxonomy (NCBI): domain Bacteria; kingdom Bacillati; phylum Bacillota; class Bacilli; order Caryophanales; family Bacillaceae; genus Bacillus; species Bacillus sp. V33-4. Next base: position 26,222 of record NZ_PGVC01000012.1, on the reverse strand, counting down.
GAAAAGGTTCGGTCCATTCAAAGGGTCATGGTTGACGCTTAAACGAATCGTCAAATGCCACCCACTCCATCCCGGCGGCTTTGATCCGGTACCCGAGAAAAAGGTGAAAAATTAGTCTTTATAACCGTTAACCACCAAATCGAGTTTTCCTGTTTCCGGATCAATTACAAGCCCATGTACAGGAATGTCGGCCGGTAATAATGGATGCTTTTTCACGATGTCAACACTGTGTGCAACACTTTCACTAACATTGTTAAATCCATGCAGCCAATCAGCTATATTAATACCCGAATAGGCAAGGGTTTCAAGCATTTCTTTCTTGATGCCTCGCTCCCTCATTTTCCCCATCACATTCTCTGCCTTGATTCCGCTCATCCCGCAGTCATGATGGCCAATAATAAATACTTCCTCTGCCTGTAGCTCGTAGATCGCAATCAAGATGCTTCTCATAATGCTTCCGAATGGATGCATAATCAAGGCTCCGGCATTTTTAACAAGCTTTACATCTCCGTTGCCGACGTTTAATGCCTTCGGCAGTAATTCGAGCAAACGGGTATCCATACAGGTGAGAATAACCATCCGTTTATTCGGGAACTTGGTTGTCACAAACTCCTCATATTTTTTTTCCGCAACAAATTGTTCATTATAAGTTAAGATCTCATTAAGCAGCTTCAGATTTATCACCTTTTCTATATTATTTAGATTTCCTTTTATTTAGAATACATAAAAGAAGTGAAAACAAGCAAATTTTTTCCTTGCATTTTCAGATTATCTTTTGTATTATACAGAAGGATAAATCGTAACGATTCCGCATTATCTACTAAACTAGCATCCTGACTACTAATAGCACTAATCCCTAGGTCCGACTTCACACGGTAAAGTCCTAGGTCCGACTTTACTCGGTGACAGTCCTAGAGCCGACTTCACTAATAAAATTTTTTCCTGCTTAAATCGGAATGAATACGAATTTTCGCAACAGGAAGGAGCAGTTATGAAAAAATTACTCGTTTTTATCTCTATTTTACTCCCGATCAGCATATTTTTATCCGGCTGTAATAACAAAGAAACGCCGGAACAGGGGGAAGATCAGGCGTTAAAATTATACACGACTGTTTACCCGCTTCAATATTTTACAGAAAGAATCGGCGGCAAATATGTCGATGTAAAAACCATTTACCCGCCTGGAGCTGATGAGCACACTTTTGAGCCTTCCCAAAAAGATATGCTAAAGTTGGCGGAAGCAGATGCTTTTATTTATATTGGCCTCGGGCTGGAAGGCTTTGTCGAAAAGGCAAAACACACTTTGGAAAATGAGAAAGTTACCCTAGTTGCTGCCGGTGATCATGTCGATCTTAACACAGTCAACCACGATCATGTGCGTGCCGACAATGATGAGCATAGTGATGATAGCCAGGCCGATCATAGCAAAGCTGATTCGCACTCTCATGGTGACGACAGTACACATACAGAAGAAAATACAGATTCCAGCAACCAAGCTGACGATCACGGGCATGATCATGATATTGATCCCCATGTCTGGCTCGATCCCCTTTACTCCATTGAGTTGGCAGAAGCTGTTAAAGAGGTGTTAACCGAAAAGCTGCCCGAACAGGAGAGCTTATTCCAGGAAAACTTTGATAAACTCGCCGGCGAGCTTGATGAACTTCACCACGAGTTCGAAAAGGTAGCCGAAACAGCAAGCCATAGAGAAATGATTGTTTCACACGCCGCCTACGGCTATTGGGAAACGCGCTATGGGATTGAGCAGCTCAGCATTTCAGGGCTGTCAACAGCCAGTGAACCCACACAGAGAGACCTGGAGCAAATTATTGCACTTGCCGATCAGCATGGACTTCAGTATATATTGACAGAACAGAATGTCAGCTCAAAGTTCAGCGAGATTGTCCAAAAAGAAATCGGTGCCGAAACGATGACCCTCCATAATCTCTCAACCTTAACCGAAAAAGATATTAAAGCACAAGAAACGTATCTTACCATTATGCAAAAAAATCTTCAGACATTAGAAAAGGCGTTAAACGGATAAAACCTCCTCATTGGAGGTTTTTTTATGTGCTAATGATAAATTGGAGAACATATTGGCCGTCCCGTTGTTGAAAAAAAAGCTGTTCGACCTTGAATTTAAGCTATTGCGGATATAATGGCTCCACATTCTTGCACATGTTCCTGCAAAATAAGGAAACTTTTACATATTTATCTCTCTGTTGTAAACACTAAGCTTTAAATGTGGACAACAATGGAAGGGAAGGTTATGGATGGATGATTTGCTGATTGCCCGTTCTTTATTCGGGACAACAATGGGATTTCATATTATTTTTGCAACGATTGGCGTTGGTTTGCCGTTAATGATGCTGACAGCTGAGCTGCTTTATCAAAAAACAAAGGACCAGGATTATGTCGTGATGGCAAAACGATGGACGAAAGCGTTCGCTGTGCTGCTTGGCGTCGGCATTCCGACCGGGACGATTGCCGGAACCCAGCTCTCTTTATTGTGGCCGGGATTTATGGAAGTCATCGGCCGAGTGATGGCGCTGCCATTTCAAATTGAAATCTATGCCTTTTTTATTGAAGCTTTATTTATGTCGATCTATGTGTATGCGGCAGAACGGATACCGCCATGGGGAAGAATCGCCAGTCTCACACTTGTTGCATTCGGAGCGGTCGCCTCAGCCGTCTTAATTACAAACGTTCATGCCTTTCAGGGAAGCCCGACCGGCTTTAATATTCGCGATGGCCAAATTGTCGATGTCGACCCGTGGGCCGCTTTCTTCAATCCAGGGTTTTTTGTCAATGCTGTCCATGTTGCGCTGTCTGCATATTTGACAGGAGCTTTCGTCGTCGCATCGGTTGCCGCGTTTAAAATGCTGCAAAGCGACTTCGGTTCACGGATTTATAGATTTCACCACAAAGCGTTGATGCTAAGCTTGGTTATCGGCGGCATTTTTTCGCTTTTCACCGCATTTAATGGCCATGCAACAGCCCAGTACCTTCATGAAACCCAGCCGGAGAAGCTCGCTGCCGCCGAAGGCCTGTTTGAAACACAATCGCATGCACCGTTAACGGTTGGCGGCATTACTGATCCGGAAACACAGGAAGTTAGATGGGGATTTGAAATTCCGTGGGCTCTCAGCTTTTTGGCAGGCAACAGCTTTGATACCGTTGTCGTCGGCTTGAATGAATTTCCGGAGGAAGAATGGCCCCCGCTGTTTGTGCACACATTATTCAATGGAATGGTCGGAATCGGAACGCTGTTAATTTTGCTTTCGCTCACTGCGTTTGTATGGCACAAATTTTTGAAAAAAGATAGATTTCCACGCTTTTTTATGTGGATGTTCGTCGCATCTGGGCCATTAGCAGTATTGGGGATCGAATTTGGCTGGATTTTTGCCTGCACGGGCAGGCAGCCATGGGCAATATACAGGGCTCTATTAACACCAGATGCAGCAACCACAACAGGTAATCTCGGACTTCTGTTTATTCTGTTTGTTGCTGTTTATGCCGTCCTCGGGGCAGCAGTTGTTTTCGTTTTGGTTTATTATTTTAAACGGAACACCGTTCTCGATGATATAAATCGTGCAGAACAAAAAGGTGTGCCATTGTACGGATCCAATACTTAAAAAGGGTGAAAAAACATGACAGATGCACTATTAGCCATTACAGTACTATGGGGATTCGTTTTTATCTATGCTGTCATGGCCACGATGGATTTTGGAGCCGGCTTCTGGTCGATGCTTTATTTTAATAAAAAAAAAACAACGGCCACTAATATTGCCAACCGCTATCTGTCCCCGACATGGGAAGTAACGAACACATTTATTGTCGCACTTGTTGTTGCTGTCTACAGCTTATTTCCCGGAGCTGCCTACACGCTTGGTACCGTACTGCTCGTTCCCGGAAGCATGATCTTACTGCTGCTGGCAATCCGGAGCGCCTTTCTTGTGTTTTCCAACGTAGCTGAAGACTACCGAAAAGTATTGACGTACATATCGGGGATTACGGGAATCCTTATTCCCGGGCTGCTGATCAGCGTACTGCCAATTACCCATGGCGAGTTTGTCGATTTTTCAGGTGACGGGCAAACACTCAATATAGGCAGGCTGTTTACAAGCCAGCATGAGTATGCGTTTATTGCCTTTGCCGTAAGCAGTACGCTCTATCTGTCATCGCTGCTGCTTGCAGACTACTCAAAGGCATCCGATGCCATGGAAGCATATTATGTATACCGAAGAGATGCTTTAATCGTCGGACCTGTTTCGCTGTTGATGGCTTTTATGATTATGGTGACGATGGAGAATGAAGCGGAATGGATTTATCAGAATATGCTTGGCGATCTAAACTTGCTGATCATTTCAGTTGTACTTTTTTTCATTGCCGGGCTCGCCCTGTTTCTACCATCCATAACCACTAAAGGAGTAAAGGGAATGCCGCGCGCTGCGATGATTGCGACCACCCTTCAATATCTCGTCGCAAGCTATGTGTATGGAAAAGCCCACCTGCCATATATCGTCTATCCGGAAGTAACGATTGAGTCCGGCTTCACGGATCCTAACTCATTCCAGGCGGTGTTTATAACGTACATAGTCGGATTTTTGATCCTTTTTCCAGGCTTTATTTACTTTTGGAGCTTATTTATGAATGACAAACGCTATTTGCAGCGAAAAAAAGCACGTTAGCCTTTGCCGGTGACGCTTGCCTATTTTTGTTACGGATGATCGGCACAGATTCGGCAAAAGCTATTCATGTATCGACCATAAAGGAGTGATACAGCATGGCAAAAGACGTATTGTGTGAAGTGAATAACTGCACGTATTGGGAACACGGGAATCGCTGTGCAGCTGAGCAAATATACGTGGTAAGCCATACAGGCAACCAGGCGGATAATAGCCGTGAAACAGATTGTAAAACATTTGAACCCTCCTAAAGCAACAATTAAACAGGCAGACTCTGCCTGTTTTCTTTGTGATTTCCGGTGTTTACACCTGTCCCGCTATTCACTGGTTAACATCGGTCGTTTTTGCTTTAAGCGTTTTAATTGCGCCACAATCAAAAAGCTAACAATAACAAGCAAGAACCATGAACTTATTTTACTAAAATCCACAAGGCTCCAGCTGTCCTGCTGATTGGGATATTGCCAGGCACCCCAAAAGGTGGCAATGTTTTCGGCAATCCAAATAAAAGGCAATAAGGCAAATAATCAAAATAAAATCATAGCGGGCCAACGGCAAAAAGGACACCAACTGCGAGATAGCGAGCGTCAAAAAAATGACTGCGGGAAATATACAAGAAAGTGCTTGTTTGTATCCAAACGAAAGTAGATCTTTTATGTATCTCATCGTCTATTCTCCAGTCTGCTAGTTCTATCTATATATTAGCACAGATCCTTTTCCTGAAAATTGCAGTCTGATGAGCATGAAAAACGGACAACACCGTGCATGGTGAAATCCGTTTTTTAATGAAGGCATTTATAATCGAAAAGTCTCTTCAAAGCTGCACGTTTCCCTAAGACGCTTGCAATTGATTTCAAAGCCAATTCCGGGCTGATCCGGCACCTCGATGGCGCCATGACGAACGGTAACCTCCGGCATGATTATATCCTCTTCCCAATAGCGGCTTGATGAAGAAATGTCACCTGGAATGGTGAACCCGGGTAAACCGGCCAAGGCAATATTATGGGCCCGGGAAACGCCAAATTCGAGCATTCCGCCGCACCAGACCGGAACTCCGCTGTCTTTGCAGAAATCGTGAATTGCCAGAGCCGTGTTCAGTCCACCCACGCGGCCAATCTTAATATTTATCACTTGGCAGCTGCCAAGCTCGATCGCCTTCCGTGCATCGTCAAAAGAAACGATACTTTCATCAAGGCAGATCGGTGTCTTTAGCTGTTTTTGCAGCTTCGCATGATCGACGATATCATCAACTGCAAGCGGCTGCTCGATCATTAACAGGCCGAATTCATCGAGAGCCTTTAGCTTTTCGATATCATCGAGAGTATAAGCAGAATTGGCATCCGCCATCAGCTGAATATCAGGGAATCTTTCCCTAATTATTGCAAGCAAAGCATAATCGTTATCTGGACTGATTTTAACTTTAATCCGTGAATAGCCTTCTCCAATATAACCTTCTATTTGATCAATGGCTGATGAGGATGTCTTTGCACCGACCACAACTCCGGCTGGGATCGATGTCGCCGTGCTGCCAAGAATCCTTGCCAGCGGCGTATTTTTCTGTTTAGCATAAAGATCCCAGATCGCCATTTCAAGGGCAGCCTTTGCCATATGGTTTCTGCGGATTCCGTGAAAAAGAAAATCGACTTGATTCGGGTGGCTAATCTCCGAATCCTTTAACAACGGAATTAAAAAATCCTTCAGGACGTGGTAGCAGGTTTGGACGGTTTCTTCCGTATACCACGGAGAAGAAAAAGCAACAGCCTCTCCATACCCTTTCAGGCCATTCGTATCGACTGCTTCAACAATGATTGCCTCCCGCTCAGCAACCGTGCCAAGATGGGTTGAGAAGGGGAGCTTCAACGGCATTTTTATTACATACAGCCCGATTGCTTTTAGATTCAATCCCGTTCATTCCCCTTTCTGACCAGCTTGGGCAAATCTCTTCGTAACAGTTTATTGGCGGCATTACGCGGCAGCTCATCAACAAAGTTGATTTGTTTCGGAACCTTATAGCCTGCCAGCTTTTGTTTGCAGTAAGCGGCCAAATCATCCTCAGTTACTTCTGATCCACTTTTGCGGACGACGAATGCGGCCGGTACCTGGCCCCATTTTGAATCATTTATTCCGATGACACCTGCATCGGACACTTCGAAATGGGATAATAAAATACCTTCAATCTCGGCCGGGTAAATATTTTCCCCGCCTGAAATGATCAGGTCTGAACGCCTGTCGAGAACGTATAAAAAGCCTTCATCATCAAGAAAGCCAATATCTCCCGTTGATAGCCAGCCTTCACCAAAGTTATGGTCTATGACCGTATCATGATGCAAATAACCTGGTGTCACGTTCGGGCCCTTTACAAAGATTTCTCCTTCTTCTTTAGACCCCGCTTCATTTCCAAGGAAATTGACAATTTTTAATTGCGAAAGGAATAACGGTTTCCCTGCTGAGCCGAGCTTAGTTAAGCTGTAGTCAGGGGACAGCGTCACAATTTGCGACGCTGTTTCCGTCATCCCGTATGTCTGGTAAACGGGTATAGACTTCTTTCTGCATTTTTCGAGAAGCGGTAAAGGAGCAGGCCCTCCCCCTAAAAGCATGCAGCGAAATGAAGCGGGCAGCGCGTGTTCATTTAAGCCGTCAATCAAATTGACCAACATCACACTGACAACTGACATGATCGTTACATTGAATTTAGCGATATCGTGCAAAACCCTTTTTGCAACAAATTTCTCATGAAGGACGATCGGGATTCCATAGATGATGCTGCGAATCAGAATCGAATATCCGCTTATGTGAAAAAGGGGGACCGCACAGAGCCAGCAATCTTTATCCATCAAGCCAAGATTTAGAGCGGAGCCGATCGCGCTCCACCAATGATTGCCGTATGTTTGCAGCACACCTTTTGGATGTCCAGTCGTTCCTGACGTGTACATAATTGTACAAACATCTGCTAACGAAAATTCATCGACAATCTGTGCCTGCCCGTCTTGCCGCTCAAAAAGCTGCTCTTTCGTGATAACGGCTGTCTCGTCCATTTTTTTGGTTATTTCAACAGCCGTACTGCTAAAACTCTCTTCCGTTATGACAGCAGCAGCACAAGAATCGCCAATTTGCCAGGAAAGTTCCTGTGCCGACAGGCGGTTATTCAATATAACCGTTTTGATACCTAGCATTTGCAAAGCCAATAAAATGAACACCGTATCGGGATGATTTCTTAAAAGTACGGCAATATAACCGCCCGTGTCGATCTTTAATCCGGCAATTTTCGCTGCCGCGTTTAATGATTCTATATAAAGCTCTTTAAACGTATAAGACTCCCCTGAAAAATAAAGGGCCATCCTGTCTGGCGTCAAGTTTGCGCGTTTTTTCAACCAGTTGGGAATGCACTGTCCATCCAGAATCATCACCCTCCTTCCTTCCTTCTGTCCCGTTTTTTTCATTGTACAAAAACAGCCTGATGGAGGTCCATCAAGCTGTTGTGGAGTGATCAAGGAAAACGGGGGAATTTCCCAAAGTCGGGCTTGCGCTTCTCTTTGAATGCGTCCCGGCCTTCCTTCGCTTCGTCTGTTGTGTAATAAAGCAGAGTTGCATCACCGGCAAACTGCTGGATGCCGGCAAGTCCGTCCGTATCGGCATTGAATGCCGCTTTAAGAAAGCGAAGTGCTGTTGGGCTTTTTTCAAGAATTTCTTCACACCATTGAATCGTTTCCTCTTCGACCCGGTCAAGCGGAACTACCGTATTGACAAGTCCCATATCAAGCGCTTCCTGGGCATTGTACTGCCGGCATAGGAACCATATTTCACGTGCTTTTTTATGGCCGACAATTCGAGCCAAATAACCCGAACCGTATCCCGCATCAAAGCTGCCAACTTTCGGCCCGGTTTGACCGAATACTGCATTATCCGCTGCTATCGTCAAGTCGCACACGATATGGAGCACATGGCCACCGCCAATCGCATAACCTTTGACCATCGCAATGACCGGCTTTGGAATGACGCGAATCAAGCGTTGCAGATCAAGAACGTTCAGGCGGGGAATTTGGTCCTCACCTACATACCCGCCATGTCCGCGCACCTTTTGGTCGCCGCCCGAACAAAAAGCATCATCGCCGGCTCCCGTTAACACAATCACACCGACATTTGCGTCATCACGTGCATAGGCAAATGCGTCGATTAATTCCGAAACTGTTTTCGGACGAAATGCATTGCGTACTTCAGGGCGGCTTATCGTGATTTTTGCGATACCGTTATATGTTTCGTATAAAATATCTTCATAATTTCGTGCAGCTACCCATTCAACTGTCATCATTCGTTCCTCCTTTTATGTATGAATCAAAAACCTACTTACTATTGTACCAAACTTTTCAGGTTGTTCCACATGAACTGCATGTCCGGCTTTGTTAACGGTGATCCACTGGGGTTGCGGCAGTTGTTCAGCCATCAGGGCAGCAATCGTGCAAAACTTGTCATCCCATATCCCGGTTATAAGCAAGGTATGGTGCTGCAGATTTCTTAAATCATTCCACCATGACGGCTGGGCCCCTGTTCCCATTCCAATTAAGCTGTTTGCCAGCCCAATTGCCGAGTTATTCAGCCTTTGCTGCCTGATTAATTCCTTCTTCTGCTCAGAAAGGCTTTTTTGGCTTGAGAATAAGGGGATTTCTTCCCAATAAGAAACAAATTGTGCTACTCCCTTTTCCAATATAAATTGGGCAAGCTGCTCATCATCGCTCCTCCTGCTCGATCTTTCTTCCGCTGTTTTTAAACCTGGAGAAGCGCTTTCTAAAATCAGCTTGCGCACCCGGCCCGGATATTTTTTGGCAAAGGTTAACGCTAGCCTGCCACCCATTGAATAGCCGAGAACATCAGCTTGTCCGATTTCCATCTGATCAAGCAGTTCACACAAATCTTCCGCTGCTGATTCGATATGGTAACGATCGGGAGAATTGGGGCAATCTGTTTTCCCATGGCCAATAATATCGGGCATGATCAGCTCAGAATGGCCTCCCCATAACTTGCAGAACAGTTCCCATCCCGACGAATCGCCTGTAAAACCATGAAGCAGAATTAGCGGAAAACCGTCGCCGCACCGCCTGACATGAAAGTTGATTCCGTTTAAAACATATTTCATCATTATTCCTCTTTTAAAAAGCCGCTTATTTCCTGGGAAACATCGTTCCACAATTCTCGATGCTCGCTTAAATTCCTGTCTCTTGCTGTCGGAATTTCAATTACACTCAATCCATCATCCTCGATATTTCGCTGGAATGCAGAGTTAAAGCCGCTCCAGTCCGAAACTCTTGTAAAAGTACCGTGATACATCCTCACAACATGCTCAAAGTCGAGGCCGATCGGGGTGCCAAATAAAAGTTCAAAATGTTCGGGCTCAGCTGCCTGGGGCAAGAATGAGAAAATGCCCCCGCCGTCATTATTAATCAGCAAAATTTTAATATTTAAACTGTACAGCTTTGCAGCCAATAAACCATTAAGGTCATGGAAGAAGGTCAAATCTCCAACGACTAAATAAACCGGGCCAGATACAGCTGCAGCACCAAGCGCAGTTGAAATAACGCCGTCAATCCCATTAATTCCGCGGTTCGCCATGATCCGGATTGATTTTTCGCTATTATGAAAAAACGTATCCAGATCCCTGATCGGCATGCTGTTTGCCACGAATAACACGGACTGATCCGGGATGAACTCAGCAAGCTGCCAAAAAAGCTTCCCTTCACTTAGCTCTGCAATGTCATTTACTTTACGCAGGGACATTTTTGTAAAATCGTTCAAGTCAACCCATCTCTTCAGGTAACGGGACCGCTTTGCGGACGAAGCATATTTTGCTACTGAGCGGCAGAAATCACGCTCATTGCAATAAAGCATTTCCGATGCAGCTGCCGATGGGTCCCGCCAGCCCGCGCCTCCATCAATCACATATTGGACAGCAGCAATGTTTTCTTTTATAAAGCCGGACAGAGCCTTTGAGACAGGCATTGCCCCAAAGCGAAGAATCAGATCTGGTTTTAAGGCCTGCCTGCCTTCGTCATTTCGCAGGAAAGTATCATAAGTATCAATAATATAGTCTTTGTTATGCTTGCCGCTTCTGAGTTGCGATAGCGGGTCTGCAATGATTGGAAACTGAAGCTTTTGCGCCAATTGAATGATTGATTCTGTCAATTCAGAATTATCAATGGGGCCACAGACGATAATGCCTTTTTCAAATTGATTGATATGTTTCGAAATTTCCTGATATTTTTCAGTACTCAAAGTTAAATCTCCAGAGTGGATTCCGACATATTTGTCGGTTCTCTCCTCGTGCTCGAACAAATTTTGTTTCAGCAGGTCAGGCAAAAGAGGTTCTCGGAACGGGAAATTCAAATGGACCGGGCCGGCCGGTGCCCTTAACGCTGTTGCAGCAGCACGTGCGCAAACAGTTCTTGCATAGCGCAGCATATCAGGCGAATCTTCAGGCATCGCCATTTCCATAAACCATTTCACATGTCTTCCATATAAATGAATCTGGTCGATTGCCTGCGGTGCCCCGACGTCCCTTAATTCGTGGGGGCGATCAGCGGTCAGGACGATTAACGGCACCCTGGAGCTGTTTGCTTCAATAATTGCTGGATAATAGTTAGCCGCAGCTGTACCTGACGTACAAAGAATTGCGGTTGGGCGATGCGAAGCTTTGGCCATCCCTAACGCAAAAAACGCCGCTGAACGCTCGTCTACATGAACGTAAAGACGAAGTTCTGGATGGGCAGCCATCATTAGCGCCATTGGAGTTGATCGGGATCCGGGGCTTACGACAACATCCTTTACCCCAGCTGTCACTAATTCCCCTACAAAAGCAGCGATATACGCGGTTAAATTTTCTTGATGACTCATTCCATTCTTCCTCCAAGAGCTGTAAGCATTGGGCGAAATTTGATTCCCGTCTCCAGGTACTCACTTTCCGCATTTGAATCTGCGACAATTCCGCACCCGGCAAACAATGATGCCTCTTCTCCCTGAATCAATCCGGAACGAATCGATACCGCAAACTCACCGTTATCATGATAATCCACCCAGCCGAGCGGAGCAGCATAAAAACCCCGGTCCATTGCCTCAACCTCTCTAATCTTCGCAAGCGCTTCGTATTTTGGCGAGCCGCCTAATGCAGGAGTTGGATGGAGCCGTTTCACCAGCGAAAGCAATGTTTTATTCTGGAACAGCCTCCCGGTAACGGGCGTATATAAATGCTGAATATCCCTCATTTTTAAAAGTTGCGGCTCGTTCGGCATGTCCACATGTTCACATGCATCTGCCATAGCTTCTTTAATCATATCGACAACATATTGGTGCTCGATTAAATTCTTTTGATCCGTTAGCAGCGTTTTGCCGAGGAGTTTGTCTTCCTCCAGAGTTTTGCCCCGCGCAATCGAGCCGGCAAGGCAAGTCGACTTAACCTGGTTTGCCGCTTTTTTCACAAGCCTTTCCGGGGAGGCTCCAATAAAGCAATCCCCATTTGACTCAAAGGCAAAAATAAAGCTCTCTCTTTGTTCCTTGAGCAACCGTGAGAGAACCATTTCCACTTGAACTGCCTCTTTAAAATAGAGGCGGAGCTCCCTTGCAAGAACGACCTTTTTTAACGAACCTTCCTGCAAATCGGCGACAACATTGGAGACAGTATTTTTCCAATCCCCGGGATCTATCTCCTCTTTATGCAAAAGCTTAGCGCTATCGTAGTGGGCAGTTTTTGCGGCAGAGGAAAGAAGCTCCTGCCGATTTGCCGCCACTTTTTCAGCCAATGAAGCATCATCATGCTGTGTGCAAACCACATTAGTTGTTAAGTAGCTTTGTCCATCTATTATACTGAGCATATATTTTGGGATATGGAAAAGAGAATCGGAAAACTTTGACCATAACAGGGTTTTCTGTTTTAGCGGGTCAAAGGAAAATCCACCGAACATAACAGGACCCAGCCCTGGTTGTGGGTATGGATTATAAATGACAGAGCCTTCAATAAAGCGCTTCCACTCTTTTTCAGTCTGAAGAACACGATCATCCGCCTGGTCGGATTGAATTTGCTTGCATATCCCGAGGCCGATAATCAAGGTTTGGCCGGAAGGATCCTTCCAAAAAAACCGTTCACCGAGATATTGCTCCCTTCCAGCAGCGAAATAATCAAGAGGGTCGATATGACCGAGTTTATGAACTTCACTAACCAATACAGGCTTTGCTAACCTTCTGGCCCTATCTATCGCTTCCGATATGCCTTCCTTAAGCTCTGTATCTTGAATAGTAACCAAAAAAATCCCTCCAATAACAGCGAAATAAAGCTGTTATCCTTCGTTATAAACTTATTTTAAGATACACCTCCTGCCAGTGCAATGTCAATAATGCTGATCAGATGATTCCTAGTAATTTCCTTATTATATAATTTCCTTTTTAACAGCTGGCAAAAGCAACCTGAAATATACGAAAAAAGTCATTGACAGTGCTTATCCGATTACCTAAACTAAAAATTGTAAACAAAAAGTTCACACGGTTGCCATCTATATATTTTTGACAAATCTATACACTTTCGATAAAATAAGTAGGTTTGCACTATCATTTTTTATAAGGGAGAGACAGATTGATGCAATCTCATATGCACACAAGTCCTTCACCTGTTGCATCTTCACAAAATTGGAGAGTCTGGTGGCAATTAACGCGCCCCCATACGTTAACAGCAGCGTTTGTACCGGTCCTGCTTGGAACCGCGTTAGCGCTCCAGGATACTGACATTCATATTGGTTTATTGGCAGCAATGCTCATTGCCAGTTTATTTATTCAGGCTGCTACGAATATGTTCAATGAGTATTATGATTATAAACGCGGCTTGGATAACGAAGAATCAGTGGGCATTGGTGGCGCGATTGTCCGACACGGTATTTCTGCGAAAACGGTTATCTCACTGGCTCTTGGTTTGTACGGGCTCGCGCTCCTGATCGGAATTTATATTTGCATGAACAGCACATGGTGGCTTGCATTAATTGGGCTCGCTTGTATGCTTGCCGGATATTTATACACTGGCGGTCCTATCCCGATTGCCTATACCCCATTCGGAGAACTCTTTGCCGGCCTGTTTATGGGCATCATGATTATCTTAATTTCCTTTTATATTCAGACAGGCTTTATCTCGACGATCAGTATTCTTGTCTCAATTCCAATCGCGTTATTGGTCGGGGCGATACTGCTTGCCAACAATATTCGCGATCTCGATGGCGATAAAGAAAATGGGCGGAAAACGTTGGCCATATTACTGGGCCGAAAACGGGCGATCTATTTATTGGCCGGAAAATTCATTATCTCGTTTGTCTGGGTTTTTGGATTGATTGTAAGTGCCAAGGCATCACCATGGCTTGCTCTTGTTGTGTTGAGCGCCCCGAAAGCGGTGGAAGCGATCAAGGGTTTCATTGGCAAAACAGTGCCGCTCCAGATGATGCCTGCTATGAAAGCAACAGCCCAAACCAACACTATTTTTGGATTTTTACTGTCGATTGGGTTGTTCCTGAGCTATTTTTTATAAATTTGTTATTAACGGCTTCCGTCTCAACGAGGAAGCTTTTTTATTTTTCGAAAAAGATCATCAGTCTTTTTTGGATTAGAGTTGTCCACTGCTTCCAAACCCACTATCTTCCTCTTAAGGCGATCGAGACTGGAACTTACGGAATCACCGTTTGGAGATATTCCATACCACAGGTCTGATCGGTATGCAGAAGACAATCATAAAGACAAAAAATGAGGCCGGAATCCGGCCTCATTTTCTATAGTTAAAGTATATAATTTTTGATACTTCTTAGTAGGGCGTTTCCATGTCCAGCCCCAGCGCCTAGCCCTTCGAGTCGCTTCGGTCCTGCCAATGAAGTCAAAGAACGACTTCACCGTCAGGCCCTTCGACGTACAGGACGTACTAGTGCCGACGTTGCCACAGGACGTGGCGCTTCTTAGTCGGCCAGCGCTTGTCGGGGCTGAACAAGGCGCTTGCGCTTGTCTTACTATCTTACCGCTCCCGGAGAAGAATTGATGTTCCATATATCATCCGCATATTCCCGAATCGTCCGATCACTCGAAAAATAGCCGGAATGGGCTATGTTCATTAAGCTCATTTTCAGCCAGCCCTGCTCGTTTTCGTACGCTTTGCCTGCCTGTTTATGAATATCGGCATAAGAGGCAAAATCCCTCAATACAAAGTACTGATCATTCTGCATAAGCAGGGAATCATAAATGGTTTCGAACTCATCTCCGACGCCTGGAAAAAAGCCATTGCCAAGCGAGTCGACTACATTCCGAATCCGCGTATCAAGATGGTAATACTCACGGGAATGATAGCCGCCGTTTTGATAATAGTTCAAAACTTCACTTGCACTCAAACCAAACACAAAAATATTCTCCTCGCCGGCTTTCTCCATAATTTCAATATTTGCACCGTCCAATGTTCCGAGCGTGACAGCGCCATTCATCATGAATTTCATATTCCCGGTGCCTGATGCTTCTTTGCTCGCGGTCGAAATCTGTTCACTAATGTCAGTGGCCGGAAATATTTCTTCAGCAAGCGAAACGCGATAATTTTCCAGAAAGATCACTTTCAGCTTGTCGTTTACTTTCGGATCATGATTCACTTTGTCGGCAACAGCATGAATCAGTTTAATTATCTTCTTCGCATAATAATAGCCCGGCGAAGCTTTTGCCCCAAAGATAAACGTTCTCGGGTGCATATTAAAACTTTGGTCATCCTTGATTTGCTTGTATAAATGCATGATATGGAGAATGTTTAGCAGCTGGCGCTTATAGGCGTGCAGCCTTTTCACTTGCACATCAAAAATTGAAGCAGGATCAACGGTTATACCGGTTTTCTCCTTGATTTTCAAGGCTAGGCTTTCCTTGTTGCCCCTTTTAATAGCGTTCATTTGTCCCAAGAGTGACTGATCATTAAGATGCTCACCCAGATGAGAAAGGGAGCTGGGATTTCCCACCCAGGACGGGCCAATCGTCTCGGTGATTAATGCAGCCAGACGCGGGTTTGCCTTGAGGAGCCATCTTCTGTGGCTAATTCCATTTGTTTTATTATTAAATTTTTCAGGCGATATTTCAAAAAAGCGGACCATCTCCCGTTGCTTCAAAATATCTGTGTGAATTTTTGCGACTCCGTTGACACTATGGCTTCCAACGATCGCAAGGTGGGCCATTTTCACTTTTCCATGTGCGATAATCGCCATAGCTTCAATCCGCTCCCAATCACCGGGATAGCGCAGCCATAAATCTTTACAAAAACGCTCGTTAATTTCATTGATGATCATATAAATTCTCGGCAGCAACGGCTGGAACAGGCGAATCGGCCATTTTTCGAGCGCCTCTGAGAGAGTCGTATGATTCGTATAAGAAATCGTTTTCGTCGTCACTTCCCAAGCCTGGTCCCAGCCAAGCTTCTCCTCATCGAGCAATATCCGCATCAGCTCCGGGATCGCCAAAACAGGGTGTGTATCATTAATATGAAGCCCTATGTATTGAGGCAGTTTAAGCAAGCTGGCATGATTACGCTTATATGAACGGATAATGGAACGAATACTTGCTGAGACAAGAAAATATTGCTGCTTTAACCGCAAGATTTTCCCTTCGTCATGTGTATCATCAGGATAAAGAAACTCAGACACGGATTCTGTTTCCCTTTTGTACTTCAAAATATCCTTATTAATTGGATATGGGGACGGCTCTGCACTCCAAAGCCGCAGCGTATTTACCGTATTTGTGTTATAGCCAACGACCGGAATATCATATGGAACAGCAGTAATCATTTCCGCATCCACATGGCGGAAACGAAGCCCGCCTTTTTCCGTATAGCTTTCAACAGTCCCCCAAAACGGGATATTGATGGCTAAATCTGCTTTACGCACTTCCCACACATGGCCGTGCCGAAGCCATTGTTCCGGCAGTTCAACTTGATAGCCATCGACAATTTTCTGCTCAAAAAGGCCGTGCTTATATCTGATGCCGCAGCCATGTCCCGGCATATTTAAAGAAGCAAGCGAATCAAGGAAACATGCTGCGAGTCTGCCGAGTCCGCCATTTCCAAGTCCTGCGTCCGCCTCGACCTCTTCAAGTTCATCCAGGTCGATTCCAAGTTCTTTTAAACCGTTGCTCACTACCTCTTCCATCCCGATATTCATCAAATTATGCCGCAGCAGCCGCCCGAGTAAAAACTCGATTGACAGGTAGTATACTTGCTTCGTCCCTGTGCTTCTGTAGCGCTCGTTCGTTTGAATCCAATCCGGGCTGATGTATTCCCTGATCATGCTGCCGAGTGTATGAAACTGGTCCCATTTCGTACTGTCATTAAAACTTTTGCCATATGTCATCTCAAGGCGCTGCAGGAACAAAGCTTTAAATTCCTCTTTGTTAGAAAACATGACTATCACTCCTTGAGATCAGCTCAGCATAAAGCTTATTATATTTGAATGCCGACTGCGCCCAGCTGTAGTCAGTTTTCATCGCCCGTTTTACAAGCTGATCCCAGATCTTTTTATCTTCATAAAAGCGGAGCGCCCTCCGGATCGTGTAAAGCATATCGTGGGCATTAAAGTTTTTGAAAGAAAAACCATTGCCTTCATTGGAAAACTCATTGAAGGGTTGGACTGTATCATTTAAGCCTCCCGTTTCCCGGACAATCGGTACCGCTCCATAATTCATTGCGATCATCTGGCCAAGGCCGCACGGTTCAAATAGGGACGGCATTAAAAACAAATCTGCGCCGGCGTATATTTTATGGGCCAATGCTTCATCGAACCCGATATGTGCATTAAATTGTGATGAAAACTGGTGGCTCTTCCACCTGAAAAAATCCTCAAACTCCGCATCCCCTGTCCCTAAAACAACCATTTGCATATTTTCAGCCATGAGCTCATCAAACACCCGTTTGACGAGATCGAGTCCCTTTTGCTTAGTAAGCCTTGTGATCATCACCAAAAGCGGCGTATCAGCCTGCTCAGCGAGCCCGAACAAACGCTGCAGCTCTTGTTTGTTTTTTATTTTTCCGGCCAAATTGTTATAACTGTATGGATGTGTTACAAAAGGATCATTGGCTGGATTGTAAAATTCATCGTCAATTCCATTTAAAATACCAACCAAATCGGCGTTTCTTCTCCTCAGCAATCCATCGAGTTTTTCCCCGTAATAAGGCATTTGAATTTCTTCTAAGTAGGAAGGGCTGACCGTTGTGATCTTATCAGCGGCAACAAGTGCCCCCTTCATAAAATTGACATCTCCATAAAATTCAAGCTGTTCACTGTTAAAATATTCATCGCCGAGACCCAGCAAATCGTGCAAAACTTCCTTAGGATATACGCCCTGAAATTGCAGGTTATGAATCGTAAAAACAGTTCTGATCATTCCATAGCCTTCCCTTTTTGCATATCTTGCTTTAAGCAGGAAAGGAATCATGCCAGTATGCCAATCATGGCAATGAAGAATATCAGGATAAAAATCGAGGCAGGACAAGCTTTCTAGCACAGCCCGGTTAAAGTAAGCAAATCGTTCACCGTCATCAAAATATCCGTACAGGCGATCGCGCTTAAAATAATACTCATTGTCGACAAAATAATAGGTTACCCCTTCAAATACAAGCTCTTCAATCCCGCAATACTGGTTGCGCCAGCCGACCTGTACATTGAGTTCACAAATCTTTTTTAAACGCTTCCGGTACTCTTCCGGGAGGCTCCCGTATTTTGGCATGATGACACGGATATCCGTTCCGAGTTTTTTCAATTCTCTTGGCAATGATCCTGCAACATCCGCCAACCCGCCGGATTTAATGAACGGCATACACTCCGATACAGCAAATAGTAGCTTCACGAATTCATCAACGCTCCCTGTACGGTTCCTTTTCGAATCACATACGGATGGCGGCTGGAAGCCTTCATAACAGTATTCGGCTCTATCTTTACATCCTTATCCAAAATAACTGAATCTAGCACACAGTTTTCGGCAATTTGGCATTTTTGCATAATGATACTGTTTCGAATCACCGAGTTTTTGCCGATCTTTACTCCCCTTGAAATAATGCTGTTTTCCACATACCCATCAAGGATACAGCCGTTCGCAATCATCGCATTTTTGACTCTCGCTCCTGCTAAATAGCGGGTTGGCGGTTCATCTTTTACTTTTGTATAAATTGGCTGATCCTTCAAAAATAGCTGCTGCCAAATCGTTGGTTGAAGAATGCTCATGCTCGCATTGAAATAAGTGTTAATTGAGTCGATCATAAAGGTGAATCCGGTATAATTATAGGTGCAGAGCCTATATGAATGGCCAATATCGGCCACAACATCCCGCATGCAGGTATAGCCCGTATTTTCTCTTGTCTCAATTAATTCAATCAACAGGGATTTTTTCACCAGATACATTTCTAGCGATTTTCCCTTCTGGCGAATCTCTGTAATATCACATCCGGATGCAAGATGCCAATCAAGGACTGGCCTGAAATCCATATTTAACACGGTGTAACAGTTCGCAATCACGGCATAATCCTGTGTACTTCGGTAAAAATAATCGAGGTTTGCCGCAAAGTGGGTAAACGATCCAATTCCCTGCTGCGGCCCATCTAAATTTGGCGATGGAAAAAAGAACAGTCCATCCCGCTTTCGATTGAGGTCCCAGTTTCGCCCGGAACCTAAATGGTCCATTAAGGAGCGGTATTGGAATTTTGGAAAAATCGCAACGCTCTCAATTTCTGAATTCACCATATTTGATAATACAAAGTCAATTAGTCGATATCGCCCGGCGATCGGAACTGCTGCAAGAGAACGATGAATAATCAATTCTTCTAAATCTTCATGATAGGTCGTTGCATCAATAACACCCAGTAGTCGCTTTTTCAACTTTTGTCCCTCCCGATTTATTATTTGTCAGCGTTTCAGACTAATGTTTACTGTTTGTCTGGATAACATTATGAGAAAATACCTTTCAGCAGTTCATCGGTCACGAGTACCACTTCTTCCGATTCATCGACAGGGCGGATCACCGTGCCGTCAGGAACACGGATATTGGAAGGAACGATCGCTTTTTCGATATAAGTGTTTTTTCCGATGACAGCATCCGGCATCACGACCGTTTCTTTGACAACCGCCCCTTTTTCAACGGTAACACCCTGGAATAAAACAGATTTTCTAATATCCCCTTCAATGGTGCAGCCTTCGTTGACGAGCGATTCAGTAATATCCGCTTCCGCTGAAATATATTGTGGAGGATGGTTCGGGTTGATTGAGTAGATTCGCCACGAATAATCAAACAGGTTAAGTTGACATTCTTCATCCAGCATATCCATGTTTGCTTCCCAGAGGCTTTTTACTGTCCCAACATCTTTCCAGTAACCTTTAAATGGATAGGCATACATTTTCTTTTTCTCATCAAGAAGGAGTGGAATGACATCCTTGCCAAAATCATGTGAGGATTCCGGGTTACGGTCATCCATTTCCAAATACTCTTTTAAAACGCTCCAGTTGAAAATATAAATTCCCATTGAGGCAAGATTGCTTTTTGGCATTTGCGGTTTTTCGTCAAATTGGGTTATTTTCATGTCGTCGCTCGTATTCATAATCCCGAATCGACTCGCTTCAGCCCAGGGAACTTCGATGACGGAAATGGTCACATCTGCCCCTTTTTCAACGTGGTATTGCAGCATTTGTTCGTAATCCATTTTATAAATGTGATCTCCGGAGAGGATTAGTACATATTCAGGGTCGTACTGAACTAAATAATTTAAATTTTGGTAAATGGCACTCGCTGTTCCTGTATACCATTTCACTTCAGAGGACTCGCTATATGGGGGTAAAACTGTGACCCCTCCATCTTTTCGGTCCAGGTCCCAGGCACTGCCGATGCCAATATAGGAGTTTAAAACAAGAGGTTGATATTGAGTGAGGACACCGACAGTATCAATCCCGGAATTTGTGCAGTTGCTCAACGTAAAATCAATGATTCTATATTTGCCGCCAAATGGAACGGCCGGCTTCGCCAGGCTCTTCGTCAATGTACTAAGCCTGCTTCCCTTTCCTCCTGCTAGTAGCATTGCGACGCACTTTTTCTTCACCATTGCTGTTCATCTCCTTCCGCTTTTTCACAGGTCTTAATATGGTTAACCCAAATGGCGATACCGTTAATTTCACAGAATAAGGCCTTCCGTGAAAGCTGCTTTCTTCCGCTTTTACAACCCGCTTGTTCACAAAACCTGCCCCGCCAAATGCGAGCTGGTCACTGTTAAATATTTCGCGGTACTGTCCTGCCGCAGGAACACCAATTTTATAATCCAGATATGTTTTTTCTGTAAAATTACCAATGATGATAAAAAACTCGCCCTCTTTTGCCCCCTTACGCATAAAAGAAAAGATTGACTGCTGCCCATTATCCACGTCAATCCATTCAAAACCTTCACCCAGGTGATCGAGTTCGTACAATGGTTTGGAACGCTTATAAAGCTTAAGTAATTCTTTAACATAGTCATTTAATTTTTTGTGCATGTCATACTCAAGCAAATGCCAATCAAGCTGTTCTCTAAACTTCCATTCTGCAAACTGACCAAGCTCGGTGCCCATAAACAGCAGTTTTTTCCCTGGGTGGGCAAACATAAATCCAAGCAAAAGACGCAGTTGCGCAAATTTTTGCCAATAATCTCCCGGCATTTTATCCAGCAGCGATTTCTTGCCATGCACCACTTCATCGTGGGAGAATGGCAAAACAAAATTTTCATTAAATGCATATAACAGTGAAAATGTTACTTTGCTGTGGTGTTTTGCTCTTTGAGAGGAGGGAGCTTCCATATAGGTCAAAATGTCATTCATCCAACCCATATTCCACTTATAATTGAAGCCCAGCCCGCCATAATGCACAGGGCTGGTCACCTGTGGCCAGTCCGTTGAATCCTCTGCGATCATCAACATGTTCTCGTCTTGCTCAAAGATAGCCTTATTCAATTTTTTTAAAAATTCGAGCCCGTATGGATTGGAATGGCAGCCATCTGAATTAGGCCAATAGATGATGTTCGCCACTGCATCAACACGAAACCCGTCCACATGGAAATATTCCATCCAAAACAATGCATTGGAGATCAAAAAACTTTGTACTTCCGGCTTTCCGAGATCAAAATTGGCCGTTCCCCATTCATGATTTTCCCGGTCATGGCTATTTTGGTACTCAAACAAATAGCTCCCATCAAAGCGAAACAGTCCATGATCATCCTTGCAAAAATGCCCGGGAACCCAGTCAAGTATTACACCTATCCCATTTTGATGGCACTGATCAATGAAAAACATCAGGTCTTGCGGTGTGCCGTAACGGCTTGTAACGGAATAATAGCCAGTACCCTGATAGCCCCATGAGTCGTCGAACGGATGCTCAACTAATGGCAACAGCTCAATCTGCGTAAAACCATGCTCCAGGACATACGGAATTAGTTGCTCAGCCAACTCCCTGTAAGTAAGAAAACTTCCATCCTCTTTCCTTTTCCAGGAGCCTGCATGCACTTCGTATATCGCTGCCGGCTCAGCATAGATCGGCTTTTTCTCTTTGCGAGTTCG
The DNA here is from genome assembly GCF_002860225.1 of Bacillus sp. V33-4. Classification (NCBI taxonomy): domain Bacteria; kingdom Bacillati; phylum Bacillota; class Bacilli; order Caryophanales; family Bacillaceae; genus Bacillus; species Bacillus sp. V33-4. Next base: position 3,952 of record NZ_PGVC01000012.1, on the reverse strand, counting down.
CCAATTATGGTCGTTCCATTGGTAACCGTTAAGAGAATATACAATTGAGGCAGTTCGTGGGCGAAGCTCGGAATAATAGCCGAATGGGTCTGATTTTAGCAGCCGTTCACCGTTATGATTGATAATTTCATACTTATATAGGGCACCCTCCAGATTTCTATCGACCATCAGCATCCAAACACCTTCATTATTCACTCTATGAAAGGTATACCCTTCTCCATTCCAATTGTTGAAATCACCGACTAGTCTGACAATGGCAGCAGATGGAGCCCATACACAAAATCGGGTAAACTGCCTCTCATTTTCCTCAAATAGATGGGCACCAAATAAACGGTAGCTTTCATAAAACGTACCTTCATGAAACAAATGCAGCTGATAATCCGTAGGCAATAATGAATTCAAAACAATCCTTCTCCCCGCTCCAAAAATATTTCATGACTTTTATCTATTATTCGATTTGAGTTTCGAATATCCTTGTAAAAGTTTTTTTAATTTTATGACAATAAACACTGTTTTTCGATAAAATTTGAATAGAAATATGTAAATAACTGGGGTTTCGACAATATTATCAGCAAGCAGTTACGAAAAAGCAGTTTAGTAATATAGGATTTTATTAGTCGTTGTTTTAATAGGACAGACAGGAGTCTCGTTGTTATAGTCTTCTCGTTCATTCGATGACTCCAGCCCATGATCTTATTTCGTCAGACAAATGTAAAAAAGCCCGGCACCATTATTGATGCCGAGCTTTGTATAATAGAAACACAAATGGATTAGAAATGAGAGGATACATGGGAATAACCAATCTGCTTGACAGGCCCGATATCATTTAAGCGGAAATTCAGGGAATTAAGCCAAAGCCATTTTACTGTTAGCAACTAGAACCAGGATTGAATTCAATTTACATGGCAAACCCAAATCAAAAAAGCTGCTGACACATTGTCAACAGCTTTTTTGATAGATGACCCCTACGGGATTCGAACCCGTGTTACCGCCGTGAAAGGGCGGTGTCTTAACCGCTTGACCAAGGGGCCGTTTATTATGGCGGAGAAGGAGGGATTTGAACCCTCGCGCCGCTTACGCGACCTACACCCTTAGCAGGGGCGCCTCTTCAGCCTCTTGAGTACTTCCCCATATAGATGGCTCCGCAGGCAGGATTCGAACCTGCGACCGTTCGGTTAACAGCCGAATGCTCTACCACTGAGCTACTGCGGAATATTAAGATACTGCGGATTATTAAGATATTTTTTATCGCTAGTCTAGAAGAACAACCAAGCTATTCTCCCGAGCTGAATTTTATACGAATGGTGGGCCTAAATGGACTCGAACCATCGACCTCACGCTTATCAGGCGTGCGCTCTAACCAGCTGAGCTATAGGCCCATTTGGAGCGGGTGATGGGAATCGAACCCACGATATCAGCTTGGAAGGCTGAAGTTTTACCATTAAACTACACCCGCATCATATTTATAGAAGTTTTCTATACATATCCACAGACAATAAAGGTGGCTCAGGACGGAATCGAACCGCCGACACAAGGATTTTCAGTCCTTTGCTCTACCGACTGAGCTACTGAGCCATAATTCAAATATTCCCTAAACTTTAATTCAGTAAGTCCTTTGCTCAAAAGATCTCACGATCTTTCTCGCAGATTGCCGCAGAAGCTTTTCATCGATGTGAGCAATCTGCTCTACCGACTGAGCTACTGAGCCAATTAAAAAAAAAATGGCGGTCCCGACCGGGATCGAACCGGCGATCTCCTGCGTGACAGGCAGGCATGTTAACCGCTACACCACGGGACCAGATTGCGGGGGCAGGATTTGAACCTGCGACCTTCGGGTTATGAGCCCGACGAGCTACCGGACTGCTCCACCCCGCGACAATAGAAATTATAAAGTTTTCCCTATGCACTTTGATAGCATTAGGACTGTCCCGATCTCAGGATGCTAAACCAAGCTGCAGCTCGATCGGTACAACTCGCAGTTTATTCTGTGAAGTAACGCTCGTTGCTCCACCCCGCGACAATAGAAATTATTAAGTTTTCCCTATGCACTTTGATTGCATTAGGACTGTCCCGATCTCAGGATGCTAAACCAAGCTGTGGCTCGATCGGTACAACTCGCAGTTTATTCTGTGAAGTAACGCTCGTTGCTCCACCCCGCGACAATAGAAATTATTAAGTTTTCCCTATGCACTTTGATAGCATTAGGACTGTCCCGATCTCAGGATGCTAAACCAAGCTGCGGCTCGATCGGTACAACTCGCAGTTTATTCTGTGAAGTAACGCTCGTTGCTCCACCCCGCGACAATAGAAATTATTAAATAAAATATGGAGGAGGAAGAGGGATTCGAACCCCCGCGCGGTATGACCCGCCTGTCGGTTTTCAAGACCGATCCCTTCAGCCAGACTTGGGTATTCCTCCGAATAATAAGTATTAATGGTGGACCTTGTAGGACTCGAACCTACGACCGGACGGTTATGAGCCGTCTGCTCTAACCAGCTGAGCTAAAGGTCCATGTTGAGTATTTTAATAAAGATTGTAGTCAAAAACCGTCTGTCCCCATCTCAGTATGTTCATTCAAGCAGCGGCTCGATGGGTACAAATCGCAGCTTGATTCATGGATGCTTTGCTCGTTGCTCTAACCAGCTGAGCTAAAGGTCCATAATCATTTATTTATTTGGTAGCGGCGGAGGGGATCGAACCCCCGACCTCACGGGTATGAACCGTACGCTCTAGCCAGCTGAGCTACACCGCCAAATTTAAAACAATAATAATCAATGGTGGAGCCTAGCGGGATCGAACCGCTGACCTCCTGCGTGCAAAGCAGGCGCTCTCCCAGCTGAGCTAAGGCCCCATACGCGTTTTTACTGGTCGGGAAGACAGGATTCGAACCTGCGACCCCTTGGTCCCAAACCAAGTGCTCTACCAAGCTGAGCTACTTCCCGAGATATAATATGGCGCGCCCGACAGGAGTCGAACCCATAACCTTCTGATCCGTAGTCAGACGCTCTATCCAATTGAGCTACGGGCGCATATATTGAAAGTTATTTTGCTATCGCAAAAAACTTTGGTGCCGAGGACCGGAATCGAACCGGTACGGTAGTCACCTACCGCAGGATTTTAAGTCCTGTGCGTCTGCCAGTTCCGCCACCCCGGCTAATTTAATAAGAGCGGAAGACGGGATTCGAACCCGCGACCCCAACCTTGGCAAGGTTGTATTCTACCACTGAACTACTTCCGCAATAAAATGGTGCGGGTGAAGGGAGTCGAACCCCCACGCCTTGCGGCGCCAGATCCTAAGTCTGGTGCGTCTGCCAGTTCCGCCACACCCGCATTTGTTAGATGTCAGATTTTAAGAAATTGCTCTGAAACAAGTTTTTGAATCCGACTTCTGATTTTCATTTTCTCACACTTCTAAAATGGTGAGCCATGAAGGACTCGAACCTTCGACCCTCTGATTAAAAGTCAGATGCTCTACCGACTGAGCTAATGGCTCAAAATAAAAAGAATAGTGGTGCCGGCAAGAGGACTTGAACCCCCAACCTACTGATTACAAGTCAGTTGCTCTACCAATTGAGCTACACCGGCATAATGGAGAATGACGGGATCGAACCGCCGACCCTCTGCTTGTAAGGCAGATGCTCTCCCAGCTGAGCTAATTCTCCAAATTTAAACTGCCCAGCGGCGTCCTACTCTCACAGGGGGAGACCCCCAACTACCATCGGCGCTGAGAAGCTTAACTTCCGTGTTCGGGATGGGAACGGGTGTGACCTTCTCGCTATCGTCACCAGACAAGTTAAAGACATATTTTATTATAATGCCTTTTAAAATTATTGCAAGAGAAAATGAAAGATTCGTTCTCTCAAAACTAGATAATCCAGAAGAAGTAAGTGTATCCGAGAATACCATTTCAAATTGTGGTTAAGTCCTCGATCGATTAGTATCAGTCAGCTC
>NZ_PGVC01000092.1:0-2804 GCF_002860225.1 Bacillus sp. V33-4 | reverse complement strand
GAAAGTCCGTATAGTCCACCTATGAGTAAATTAAGAGTGTTAGGCAGAATGGCCTATGACACTCTATTTGTAACAAAAGTTCCTGCGGCTTATAAATCCATTCGTTCTTTTGCCAGTTCTTCAAATAAAAAAATTATAAATTTTATTAATTCAATTAAGGGTACGGGCAACCTTAATCATTTAATAAAAAATAAGTCATTAGGCAGAGGTTCAACTGGACGAACAATAGCAAACAGTCTTCAAGAACAATTAGCTATGAAACAAGTATTATCCAATCCACTGGCAGGAGCTAGAGAAGTAGTCTCAAGAAGCAAGATGAAAGACAAAAGGTGGCTCGGGTCCGAAGGATGGGTAAAAATGCAGAGAATAGTGAAAACTTCAAAAGGGAATATAAATATTCACTTTAATTACAATACCAGAACAAGAAAGTATGATGACTTTAAATTTAAGTGAAGGAATGAATAATGTATGGTGGTTAGGTGTGTTTTAAATGAGGGCTATTTATTTAGCCCAAGAAAGGTAAGGCAAGGTCTTACTCAAAAGACAACCTATAATGAAATAACAATTCATAGAGAATATAACGTTCATGGCATATTATTCTATGAGGATGGGTTAAGGTATCTGTTATTTGACGACTGTGAAACTCCTTATTGGTACCCGGCGGACTTATTTGTAGTGATTGATAATAAGGTCCCTGAACAATGGTATTACAAGTTTTTTGGCTATGAGGAAACTGTTTCTGCTATTTGGGGATATTATGAATTAGTACATTCTGAGGAACATTTTGATGGATTAAGTGAACAGGAAACAAAAGCAATAGACTTGTTTCTGAAGAGAAAAAAAGAAATATATAATTAAGGATGTTATAGGGTGGTGGTTATGTTGATAATAACCGTCACCTTTACTTTTAGGGGTGGAGGAGAATAGACGCCAAGCGGGCATTGTATCCTGGTTGGCGCGGGGGATCTTTGTAAAGCTCCGCATCCAAACAGCGGTGTGGTTAAGATCCAACACCGCCACAACACCAAAACCAGAGCCAAAACCGAAACCAGGTTCTGGAGGTTCTGGAGGAGGCAAAGGAGGAAGCGGAGGATCCGGAGGCCCGGCAGCACCACCACCGCCGCCAGCTGCGCCGACATTTGAAGAAATCCTGGCGATGCGTTGGGGCAACTTTAGTAAATTAGTAAGATATTATGGGGTTCTTGGAGTGATTATAAAAAGGTTAATGTTAATGGACAAACATATGCCAAAGTAGGAGATAGACATTATTCTAAACATGCAGTTGACAGAATGCAGCCAAGTGGAAAAAGATATGGAAGTCCAATAACTCAAGCAGGTGGGGACTATGGAAGAAGTGTATCTCCAACATATGTAGAAGATGTAATAAGAAATGCCAAGCCTGTGGTTCAACAAAATGGAAATATATCATATACATCAGGAACTTTACAAGTAATAACTAATAAGCAGGGGGCAGTTGTTACCATAATTACAAAGTAGGTGGTTACATGGCAGATAGAAATCATATAAAGCAATTATGCAGTAAGTTTAAAGGAAAAGAATATGGCTTAGTTGAATTTCAAAATAGGTTAGAAACAGCAATATTTCCTGACGAATTAGAGGGATTTAAACATTCACTAATAAATGAATTAGAAGAAATCCGATTTACAAAATTAGAAGAGAATTTTTACCACTTAGGATTAGAAGTGGTAGAGAAAATATTAAATCGGATAGATTGATAAAATTAAAACCTTGATTGGCTTAATGCCTTTCAAGGTTTCTTTTTTTGTGTAGGGGCTATCCAGTGCCGAATAAACAGCTTATTTATTAGAGAGTAAATATAACCCTTGTAATCCTTATATGATATTCTACCAAATTATAAAGACGTACAAACTACTTAAAATGTATGCCCTATTTGATGGAATTATTTGCAACAAAGCAACTTAAAATCATCAGATACTACCATTTTCATCTCAAATACCTTACCTTTGTTTTCTCCCTGCCTTTTAAAGTTTTTCGCAACTTTGACGTACATAGAACGATTACTATAGCAAGAGGGCTACTCCACCTCGATTAACTCCTGAATGTCGATGTCTAACACTTTGCAAACCGTTTCTAATGTTGATAGATACACTCTTTCCACATTGTCTGAACACAAATGGCTTATAGTGTTGGGACGAAGCCCTGTCATACGTGCCAATTCACGTTGTGAAAGGTCACGTTCTTTAAGGATTTCCTTAAGTTTGATTGATATTGGCATGATAATTTCCTTCCTCTTTCTCATGTTACTTTTACGATACACAAAAAATTTGTATCGGTAAAGGGGTTGATTGTACCGCTAAAGCCGCATACAATGAATTTATATTAAATATAGCGGCTAAGCGTTACGTTAATTGAAATTTTCGTAACGGAAGGGTGACAAGTTGAATACTTCGGGGTCGTTTCATATGCGCGCGTGCAAAAGATGTATACAGCTTGGAAATATTACGACGATGAAATCAAATCACTTGGTGAAGAAAAATGGACGGAATACTGTCGTTTCAAATTAAAGGCAACAGTGGAGGTAAATTAAAATGAAGCAACTGCTGAAGAACCGGTTTCAACAGAGACCGCATCTTCAGCGCCTTCGGATGATGATCTAAAAGAAACGACCCAAGCTAAAAAAGAAAAGGCAAACGACTCTGAAAAGAAAACGCAAAAACCATCATCAAAAGAAGAGGAAAATGAAGTCGTCGCTTTTATGAAAGAAAAGCTGAACGCCATTGCGGAAGCGATCGCCGACTTTTTCAAAAGCCTCTGGGATGAAA
>NZ_PGVC01000091.1:0-4140 GCF_002860225.1 Bacillus sp. V33-4 | reverse complement strand
GCTTTTGAAAAAGTCGGCGATCGCTTCCGCAATGGCGTTCAGCTTTTCTTGAATAAAAGCGACGACTCCATTTTCCTCTTCTTTTGATGATGGTGTTTTCGTCTGCTTTTCCTTAGGTTTCTTCGTTTCTTTTTGCGCTGATTCTTTTATCTCGGCACTGGAAGGCGCTGAAGATGCGGTCTCTGTTGAAACCGGTTCTTCAGCAGTTGCTTCATTTTAATTTACCTCCACTGTTGCTTTAATTTGAAACGACAGTATTCCGTCCATTTTTCTTCACCAAGTGATTTGATTTCATCGTCGTAATATTTCCAAGCTGTATACATCTTTTGCACGCGCGCATATGAAACGACCCCGAAGTATTCAACTTGTCACCCTTCCGTTACGAAAATTACAATTTATGTAACGTTCTTTAAACGAATAGTGAGTATTATACGACCGTCTCTAGTAAAAATACAACCCATAATTTATAAACCGACGCAGAGTATGAACACCTTTTTTACGTTAGCCATAGTTTATCACCACGAGCTTTGTCATTCTCGTTAGTTTTTTAGCCATCCATGCATAACTACCCCTGCCATGTAAAATGTCATCTCGCCTATTTATCGTACTTGTCACCCTATCTCACTTTTACAACCAAACTCCATGATGGTGTTACCTTCATGAGTAATGAATTTCATAAAGGCATAGTTCATGTTGTCCTCTCAATAAATTCTTTTTTTCTTTTATGTTCATTTGCTTTATGTATTAGTTAATTTCTCCCTTTAACATAACGGGCTTTGTCATTCTCGTGTGCAATATAAAGCGAGTAGTATGTGCGGTAGTTTTATTTTAAATTCACTGCAACCAATCTACTGTGTCAGTTAACCATCATGAGCTTTTGATTCAAAATCAGTGTTTTTTAAATCTTCGGTTCAAGAAAAAACCTTGAAAGGCACTTAGCCAATCAAGGTTCGTTCATCATATCACCCAATAAAATCAACGCTTAATCTATCTACCCGAATTTGTACGTTTTGATTATGAAGATATCCATAGTCGAAAAGAAATTCACTATCTACCTCGAATATTATGCCTGCGTCTATATTACCAGTATCAATATTCAAGGTACCTCTTATAAAATGCGAAAAACTATCTCCTATCTGTTCAATACCTTTTTCACCTGAATCAATCTTAGAAATTACGAAGTCATCAAGTATAGCCAATTCCATTTCAACTAGGTACTGTCCTCCTTGAATTATCTCAAAAGGACAGTTATTGATAAAAGCAACTATTCTTTGTCCATTAATTTCAAGTACAGCTTCTTCTTCAATTAAAGGACTTATTTCTATTAATTTTGCAGTATATTGCATGAAAAGCAATCACCTTATTCCATAGGGTTAATTGTCTTATCGCGTTTATTGTTATTTAGCAATTTCCATAAATCCTCACCGCGTTTGACATGATACGTTGTAACATCACCATTGGCATTTGTTCCTACAAACTCAAATTTTGCTTCCCCCTTACGAGAGTTACCCATAAACTTCACGTAACCTGTTCGAGTTTCACCTTTATATTGATATACTACCTTTGTGCCACTGCTCATAACATCCCTAGCCCCTTGCATATATTCATCTGCATTACTATAAGCACCATGGAATTCATTGTTTTTAACGGCATGCTTTTCGTAATGAGACTCTAGTAAATCTCTAGAAGCAAAATTCTTATTAGCAAAGTTACCCGTACCCTTAGGTCTCAAACTAATGCCGATGTTATCTCCAGCCATCGGAGCCTGTTTTGCAACCTTGCCCACTTTGGTCACATTTGAAAGGCCTTTTGTTCCTACAAGGACTGATGCTATTTCAAATGTGGCTCTGCCAGCCACTCTGGATCCGGAACTTTCGTCTATATACTTCCTGGCATCTGAAACAATAGTTTTCGCAACATTATACTTATATTTGATAAGTTCTGGATGCGGTATGCCCGTTCCTAGTTTAAGTATATGAGTACCAGTTTTTACAGGATGCTTAACCAGATACTTTAGCCCGGCCCATGTTGATTTTGCCCCATCAGCTATGCCGCCACCAAACTCCGACCAGTTAACAAAACCAGGACTGTATCCATATCTATATCCATAACCATATCCTGAATAGCTATTGCCATTATAACGAGGGATGCTTCCAGCTAAACCGTTATAATTTGTTCTGGCCATGGCAATCAATTCTGCCAGGGTTGGTGCTGGTGGTGGCGGCGGTGTGCTGCCACCATCTCCTTCGTTCATTTGGGAGGTCTATGATCACATATTTGGTGTTCGGGTCAATCGAGACACAGTAAAATTTTTTTAGCCATAAAAAAGCCTTGAAAGGCTAAACACCAAACAAGGCAACACTATCATGACATGCTATTTTTTTAACAATATATTTATTAATTTCTCATTACCTACTTGCTTTGCAAAATCTAAAGGAGACCTTCCAACATTATTCTTAGTGAAAATATCAGGTTTATATGTCATTAATAATTCAACCATTTCGTAATTTTTACCTTTGCAATTGAATACAGCAGTCCACATAGCATTATTACCATATTTGTCTCTTAAGTTTATATCTATACCTCTTTCCAACAACTCTTTAGCAACATTTAAATCTTGATTGATACAAATAAGATGTAATGCAGTTTGACCGTCAGAATTTATCATATTAACATCAATGTTGTTATTAATAAGAAATAAAGCAATATCAAATTTATTACCTGAAATAGCATAATGTAATAAACCAGAGCCGTTTTCACTTTTTTTATTGACATCATCAATATCAAACTTGTTCGTAAATGTTTCTAAATCCCCAAACTTAGCTAATGTAAAAATGTCTGCATTCTTTGTCGGCATATACTTGAGCTCCTCGTTATTCATATTTATGACTTCTGTTCGTAGAAGGACTTTCTGGTCTGTAATTGTTTGGATTTCTATACCAATCTAAAAATTCTTCTTTGGTGATTTCACCTTTAATATATTTTTCATGCCAATTGCTATATTTATTTTCTGGTGTGTGCCCCATGTCCCATTGACCTGCTCTTGACTTACTTTTATCCCAAAACAATTCTTCCCCTGTATTTGGATCATATACTTTTCCATCGATATCCTTAGCATTTTCCCAGACTATATCTACTTGACCTTTTCCGTAATTTGGTCTTCTATTCGGGTTTGAGTACGGTTTAGGTTTTACCGTATCCTCAAGTCTCAAACTAACTCCAACATTCTCTCTAGCCACCGCAGCCGGTTTTGCAACCCTACCCACTTTGGTCACATTTGAAAGGCCTTTTGTTCCTACAAGGACTGATGCTATTTCAAACGTGGCTCTTCCAGCCACCCTGGATCCGGAACTTTCATCTATATACTTCCTGGCATCTGAAACGATAGTTTTCGCAACATTATACTTATATTTGATAAGTTCTGGATGTGGTATGCCCGTTCCTAGTTTAAGTATATGAGTACCAGTTTTTACAGGATGCTTAACCAGATACTTTAGCCCGGCCCATGTTGATTTTGCCCCATCGGCTATGCCGCCACCAAACTCCGACCAGTTAACAAAACCAGGACTGTATCCATAGCTATATCCATAACCATATCCTGAATAGCTGTTGCCATTATAACGAGGGATGCTTCCAGCTAACCCATTATAATTTGTTCTGGCCATGGCAATCAATTCTGCCAGGGTTGGTACAGGTGGTGGCGGTGGTGGTGCTACTGGGCCTCCGCCTCCAGATCCTCCTGAAGATCCACCGGATCCTCCGCTTCCGCCTTTGCCTCCTCCAGATCCACCGGATCCACCAGCACCTGGTTTTGGTTTAGGTGCTGGTGGAGGTGGTGTGCTTCCGCCATTCCCTCCGCCCGTTGGTGGTTTCGGTTTCGGGATGCAATACGTATCGTCTGAATCACTCGTCGTTTCACAATGTCCTGATGGATCCGTAAAGTTGACCGGATTGTTATGGACATAGCTGTACCGGTTCAAAGTCAACGGCTGGTTCGACCATCCTGCAAACGTGTCCATCGTCGTGAAGCGTCCTTCGTTCGGGCTGTACCATCTTGCACCAAAGTCAACCAGCCCGGCTTTCGCGTCATACGATTTTCCGGTGAATCCGACGGCGTTGTATGGGGCCGCCATATGGCTG
>NZ_PGVC01000090.1:0-1536 GCF_002860225.1 Bacillus sp. V33-4 | reverse complement strand
ACGAGCTTCCAATCATTGAAACTCTTCAAAAGTTTGATTATCGCAGGCTTCTCGACGAGTATATGGAGAAGCATGGCAAACCCCTTAAGCCTGTACAGAGGCGTTCACATTCAAAAATGATCGTCTCTAAATCCATAAATTGTCCAAGGTGTGGAGCTCCGTCCGATTATCTTTATGCCAATAATGGAGATAAAGGACAATATCAATGCAAGGTGTGTTCCTGTCTTTTTAATCAAAAGAATCATTATTCTAAAGAAGCTGTACTGAAATGTCCGCACTGCGCTAAAACATTAGAAAAGATTAAAGAAAGAAAAGATTTCCTGATCTTTAAGTGTAAAAACAACGACTGTCCCTATTACCAAAAGAAACAAAATGGATTGTCTCAAAAGGAGAAAAAACAGTTTAAGAAAGATCCTCAGTCATTCAAAATGCGCTACATTTTTCGTCAGTTTCACATCGATTATCAACCGTTAGCGAAGCGCTCACCCAAGAAACCAAAAGTGGATTTATCCAGGCTTTACGTGTCTCCTCATACGCTGGGACTGATCTTGACCTATCATGTGAACTATGGACTGTCGGCCCGGAAAACAGCTGCACTCATGAAGGATGTTCATGGTCTAACGATCTCACACCAGAGTGTATTGAATTACGAGAATAGCGTGGCTCTTATGCTTAAACCGTATGTGGATCATTATCCTTATGAGCTTTCTGATCAATTTTGCGGCGATGAAACCTACATCCGGGTAAATGGACGCTGGCATTATTTATTTTTCTTTTTTGATGCCGTAAAAAAGATCATTTTGTCTTATCCTGTGTCTCCTAATCGGGATACACAAGCCGCCATTCTGGCGATAGACGAGGTTCTACTCAAGATGAAAGAGATTCCTGAAGACCTCACCTTTGTAGTAGACGGCAATCCGATTTACCTTCTAGCCCAACATTTTTTTGCCCAGCACGACATTTCGTTTGATGTGAAGCAGGTCATTGGGCTGACGAACGAAGATCCAGTTTCCACGGAGTTCAGACCACTTAAACAAATCATTGAAAGACTGAACCGAACGTTCAAGGGCAATTATCGAGCCACACATGGCTTTGGATCTGAACAGGGTTCGGTTTCTTTCGTCACTCTGTTTGTGGCTTACTTTAACTTCTTGCGGCCGCATTCAGCCTTAGAAGGCAGAGTGCCTGTGCTGAATCCAGAATTACTTCAGCTACCAAATATGCCTGCACGATGGACCAAACTGATTGGTTTAGCTCAACAATGGATTCAAGACCAAACTGCCTAGCTTTTTTGTTTAGCAGAGCCCGAAACGAGCAATCGGCGGAGCGAACTCTTGACAAACCGAACTTGCCAATGGTTTAAAATGGAAACGCCAAGGGCTTATTTGGCATGCCTGCTTTTTGTCCCCTTCGCCCTTGATATCCTGAAGTCAAACCATTGGCGTGTTTGTCAAGAGCGTTTGCGGGGCTATCCATCTGTTTTGTGGCAGAACGGAACCCTCAAAGCCGAGTTTTCATAGAACTTTTTACACTACC
>NZ_PGVC01000011.1:0-1439 GCF_002860225.1 Bacillus sp. V33-4 | reverse complement strand
ACCTAGTTGAAGGTAGTCCTTATCCAGTTTTTTACAAATTAACAAATAGGGTCATAGTTTTGGTCGTTTAAATGTTGAGTATCTCCTTCTTCAAACTGCGCCAGGGTTTCGCGGAAAATCCGTTCATGATGGAGTCGCCTTCGACCCAGTGATGATCGATCTGGCTTTTTAACTAGCTCTTTTAGAAACACAGAGAAGCTTCTCGACCAAAACTCCTCTACGTATTCAAGCATTTCGAGAAGAGTTCCCTGATAACGTACCTTCTTCTTCATTAATAAAGTTAAGCAGAAAGTGATCATGGCAATGTGAATTTGATTGTAGACGGCATTTGCGCTCTTTCCGTAACACTTTTTGATCACTAAGTGCTGTTTCATCCATTTGAAAAACAACTCAATTTGCCAGCGGTTTCGATAAAGGTCACTGATCTCCTGTGCGCTCATCTTCGCATCATTGATGATGATGGAGATGGTATTCCCTTGGCTATCTTTTGTTTCGATTAATCGGACAGGGGATTTCATCTTTCCCAGCTTGACCACAGCCTCCCGAAGAATGTTGGATGAGGGGTCTACAGGCAATTCTTCAATGACGTGGATGATCGTATTATCTTTGAGCCGGGTACAAAATCGGACGTTCTGTTTACAATACTCATCGAACTTTTCAAAATCGAAGTAACCTCGGTCAAATACATGGAGCGCATCCTTTTCGATGACCATCAAGGCATCCAATTGTGTCGCATCGGCCGGTCTGGCCGGGGTGACGATGATCTTATCCGGAGAGGTCTCTCCCTCATAGAAAACGACCCGGGTATGAATCTTAACACCGGCTTTCGTGTTTCGAAAATCAGCCCACCGATACTGGCTGAGGCAAAAGGAAATAGTCGTTGAATCAATGAGATGAATCTTGCCCAGTAAATTATTTCCCTTTTCTTTCCCGAATTCACGGTGAATCTGTTGAATCAGATGCTGCAGAATAGCTTGGAAGATATCCGGGGGAAGACCAGAAAGTTTACGGGATAATTGAGATTTACTGATGCTTTTTAATCCAAGTTCTTTCTGCAATTTCTTTCTGTGCCGTACCTTAAAACTAATTTTCTTCAGGCTTGGCAACTGTTTCAATTGAGCATAAATAAATAGTTTGATAAAGCTGAGACTATCCAGCTTTTTAACATATTTATCAACGTTCATCTGCTCAATGATTTTTGAAATAACTTTCATTTCTGCCGGTTGAATGTATTCCTTAAAAACAGATTTTATGTTATTCTTGTCCATGGGAACTCCTTATAATTAAGATATGGACAGGGACTTTGAAACCTTCTATCTAATTATAAGGTTTTTTTATATCTTAGAAAACTAAAAAATGACATATATTACAATTAATTCAAAATAAATTTATTTGATTTGAGCTTGACAAATTCGCTTTTATTTAATGCAACGCTAGTG